>JAKBBV010000014.1 GCA_021808285.1 Pseudomonadota bacterium
GACGATAACGCCGGGGGCGACGACGCTGACTTGGTTCGGACCGTGGCAAGGTTGATGGGCTTCAAGCGCGTGGGGCCGGACTTGCAAGCAAGGATTGCCGCAGGGCTGGCCACGTAGTCGCGCCGTGGATGGTTGTTGCCTATCGTAGGGCTATAGCGAAAACGTAGTGATCATCGCTATCGGTCGTGGCCCGCCACTTGATATCCTCCGCCCCTCCGCTCCGCCGGCATGGGTCTGGCATTGAATACGACATCATTTGATGCTAAATTCGTGCCTGTTGATGGAGGTTGGCAGATGCGCACAACCCTTGCTTTGGACGATGAACTCGTTGCGAAGGCTGAAGCGTTCACGGGCTTGAAGGAGAAATCGAGTCTGGTCCGTGAGGCCCTTAGGGCCCTCATCGAGCGCGAGAGCGCGCGACGATTGGCGCGTCTGGGCGGGAGCGAGCCGGCTCTGACGGCGCCGCCGCGGCGACGGCCTCGCGCGGCGTGATCCTGGCCGATACGTCCGTCTGGATCGACCATCTGCGGACGGGTGACAAGGCGCTCGCCGCGCTGCTCGACATGGGGATGGTTCTGGCGCACCCCTTTGTCATCGGCGAACTTGCTTTGGGCAACCCGCATCAGCGCCAAGTCGTGCTGAAGGCTCTGGCGGACCTGCCCCATGCGAGCGTCGCGACAGACTCGGAGGTCCTTCATTTCATCGAGCGTCGTGCGTTGTCGGGGCTTGGGATCGGATATATCGACGCCCATCTGCTTGCCGCCGTGAAGCTAACGGCAGGAGCAGAACTTTGGACGAACGACAAGAGACTGCATGAGGTTGCCGTTCAATTGGGTTTGGCGCACATCCCCCCTCGATCGCACGGGTCATAGGGCTATCGCGTAGACATAGTGCTCATCATCGTCGGCCGCCGTGGTGCTGTCCCGTTCGCCCGAGTCGATCCGAAATGACAGCCGCTCGCGACCTCAGGCCGAAACCGGGTTGACGCTGACCCGCCAGCCGCGGCCGGAATCCTGGGCGCCGTCGTCCCGGCGCAGCAGCCGGGAAGAAAGACCCCTCTGGCGTTCATGACCCGGGCGCGCCCTTCCCTGCCTATCCTCTGCGCCGCGAGCTCGAGACGCTGAGCTTTGCCTCCCCAAACCTGGGGCGTGAATGCGGCCACGGGTTGTCACGACCGTGATGGGCGCTCACCCTCCCGGAATGAAGATCCCAGCCGACCGATCCGACGGCGAAAGACGCCGCCGCCTCTTGGAGGCAGAGCAACGGGCCCTGTCGCTCCTCGACGCCATCGAAGCTCAAGGACTGATCGCCCCAGGCCGTTCCGAGAAGGAGGTGGAGGGTGATATCTATGATCTCGCCTCCAGGCGGTTTGGCGTCGATCGGCACTGGCACAAGCGGATCGTCCGCGCGGGCCGCAATACCCTGGCCATCGCGGCGGAGGACCCGCCGGTCGTTACGATTGCGGACAATGACCTGGTGTTCCTCGATCTTGGGCCGGTGTTCGGTGAGTGGGAAGCCGATGTGGGACGAACCTATGTCATGGGCGCCGACCCCGACAGGCGACGTCTGGTGCGTGATCTGGAGACAGAATTCGAGACCGTCAGGCGCCGGTTCCTCAATGACCCGAACATCACGGGCGCGGAGCTCTATGCCTTCGCTTGCACCTCCGCCCGCTCCGCAGGCTGGCTCTTTGGCGGGAAAATCGCCGGACACTTGGTGGGCGAGCACCCCCACGCTCTTTGGCCCGGGGAGACGCGTCTGGGCCACATTCGCCCGGAGAACACGACCCGAATGCGCGATCCCGACGCCTTCGGACGGGAGCGCCATTGGATACTGGAAATTCACCTCGTGGCGCCCGATGGGGAGTTCGGCGGCTTCTACGAGCGTCTCATGCTTCCTGACTAAGCCGCGCAAGGTCACGCCCGTCCAAGGGACGAAGTTTCGGGTCCGAGATCGGGTCAGACCTCAGCGTTCCGAGATACCTACCAGACGCCAAACGTTGTCCTTGTCGAGCACGAAGGACACTTCCTCGAAAACCGCCTTCTGACTCTTGTTGAGGCCCAGGAGTCCCACCGTGACATAGTCGCCAGCCGGCAACTTCCCCTGGGGGGCGGGTGCATGAATGCGATTAATGCTGGTCCATTGAAGGTTCTGAACCTGTCCATCCGCGGCCGTGCGCTGCGCCGCGGTCTGGGTAAAGGAGTCGCGTGGCTCAAGTCCCTTCAGGACCGGTGAGTCCGCATCCCAAAGCGGCCCCGCCGCGCCGCCATCAACCGCGCCGATGGCCCGCATCGCCGCGGCGACGAAGTCGGTGGGGTTGGGCGAGATCTGGACTGAACCGGACGCCGCCCCTTGGGCCTGAGCCCGCGGCGCTAAGGCGCTAAGGACAACAAAACCAGCCGCCAGGGCGGCCCATTCGCGAGTACAGAAGCGTGATCGCATGGGAAATATCCGATGACTATGCGAGCCGTGTTCGACAGCGGCGGAACGCACGGGTCAAGCCCACCCGTTTAACGAATCATCTTCGAGCGAGATGAGGAGGAGTAAGGCTCGGGCGCCCGCGCTGGGCAGGGTCGCGGTCTGATGCAGGTTTGGGAGAATGTCATGCTGAGGCTTTGGGGCCGCAAAAGCTCGGTCAATGTTCAGAAAGCCTTGTGGCTCGCCTTTGAGCTTGGCCTGGAGCTGGAGACCCCGCAGGTGGGCGGATCCTATGGCGGCCTGGACCATCCCGCCTACGCCGCCCTTACGCCGATGAAACTCATCCCGGTCCTTCAGGACGGAGAGCTGGCCATCTGGGAGAGCCACGCCATTCTCAGGTACCTCGCCGCCAAATATGGCGCGCCGGAGTTCTGGCCTGAGACTCCCGCCGACAGGTCCTGGCAGGATCGGTGGATGGAATGGTCTCAGGCCCACCTTCAGCCGACCTTCATGAATGGGGTCTTCTGGGGGCTTTATCGGACGCCCGAGGCGCAGCGCGATCTTCCCGCGATCGAACGGGCCGTCGTCGCCTCGGGCCAGGCCTTCACGAAAGTCGAGGAAGCGCTCGCGGACGGAAGGGTTCTCGGCGGCGCCTCGCCAAGCCTGGCGGACATTCCGATTGGCGCCTTGCTCTATCGGTATTTCTCGCTCGACATCGCCCGGCCTCCCCTGCCGCGCCTTGAAGACTGGTACGCCCGACTGTGCGACAGGCCCGCCTATCGCAACTCGGTCATGACGCCCTTCGACGAACTCAAGGGACGACTCAGCTTCTGATCGACGATTCAGGCGATGAGCGGGGCGATACGCTCGGCGATCCGGAGCAGTTGAGCGTCGGCCATTCTGGCTCCGATCATCATGAATCCGGCCGGGGCCCGGTCGCTCGCCATGGGCAAGCTGATGGCGCATCGGTCGAGGAAGTTGGCGACGCTGGTATTGCGAAGGGCGAGCGCGTTTTCTCGGGCGAAGGCGGCGGGATCCGAGATCTCCGTGAACCGAGGCGCCAGATTGGGCGTCGTCGGGGCGATCACCGCGTGGAAGGGCGCGGTGCGCGCCTCGGCATCGGCGATCAGGGACTCTCGTCTCGCGAGCAGATCGAGATAGTCCGCCGCGCTCATGCCGCTTCCGATTTCGACCCGTGCGAGGACGTTGGGATCATAGGCCTCGCGCCGGTCGAGGAGTCTCGCCCGTCTGTGGGCGGCGTAGGCCTCGGCATTTGACAGCGTTCCCCGGGCGTTGGCCTCGATCATGGCGTCGAGTTCTGGAAACGGTAGGGCCGCCAAAATCATGCCGGCGGAGGCGATCTTATCGAGGGCTCGCTCCCACGCCACGGCCACTTCGGGCGCCACGTCGTCCAGGACGACCCGGTCAGGAATGGCCAGAACGATGTCCGTCATCGGTCCCGGGGCATCGTCCGGGGTCGGGTCGTCAGCCATGATGCGGTCCAGGATACGGCAGTCGTCAACTGTGCGGCAAAGCGGGCCGATGGAATCGAGGTTCTGAGACAGGGGATAGGCGCCCGCGCGGCTGATCCTAGACTGGGTCGGCTTGAACCCCACCACGCCGCACCAGGCCGCGGGAATGCGCACCGACCCCCCCGTGTCGGTTCCGATCGCGCATTGCACCTGCGCTAGCGCCACGCTGACCCCTGCCCCGCCGCTGGAGCCCCCCGGCGCGCGCTCGGGATCTAGCGGATTCACCGGCTGCGGGACATGGGGGTTGAGCCCAATTCCGGTGAAGGCGTACTCGCTCATCTGGGTGCGACCCATGATGATGAAGCCCGCAGCCCGGAGGCGCGCCACCACGGCCGCGTCATGCTCGGCGGGAGCGCGTTCGGCCAGGGCCTTGGCCCCGGCGCGCGTCACCTCTCCCGCCACGTCGAAGAGGTCTTTCACCGAGATCGGGATGCCCGCCCAGGGCGACAACGATCGTCCCTTCCTGCGCGCGAGATCGATCTCTTCCGCCTCCTGGCGGGCGCGATCCGCGGCCACGGACACGAAGGCGCGAGGATCCTCGGCGATCGCCGCCAGGCTCTCTTCGACGAGACTTCGCGCGCTCACGCGCCCTTCCGTCAGTTCCAAAGCGAGACTCGCCAGCGGCATTCGCAGGGAGCTGGTCATATGGTCGGTGCCCTTCGCCGCTTGGTCCCGGGACGCCGGGACGGCTAGATTGAGTCTTGGCGCCCAGATGGGCGATCCGTTTCTAGGAGAGTGACGCGTGGGCGCAAGTCGCAGGGATATGTTGGCCGGACTGGCGAGCCTTGTCGGCGGCGCGCTCTCCTTCACGGATGGCGCAAGGGCGGACCCCCTGCCCACAGCGGTGATCCAGAATGTCTTCATAAGCCCCTGTGGCGAGCCATTCCGCGCTGCTCCCGACGCCCCCTATCCCGTCGCCGACTGGTTCGCGCAGGCGGATCGCAATCATGACGGCAAACTGGATCACGACGAGTTCACCGCCGACGCCGAACGATTCTTCGCCAAGCTCGATCTCAACGGAGACGGGTTCCTGAGCCCGTTCGAGGTCGCCAACTATGAAGCCCACGTCGCACCAGAGGTGTTAGGCGGCACGTTCCATGCCCTGTTTAGCGGACGCGGCGCCCTGCTCTGGAAGGTGCAGATGGCGCCCGGACCGAGCGGCGATGTCGAACCGGAGATGCCCCGGGCCCCCGAGGCCCCCAACGAAGGCGCCGGTGGAGCTTCGCCATACAGCTTCTTCGATGAGCCTGAGCCCGTTGCCGCGGCCGACGTGCAGTTCAGGGGAATCATCTCTCGCAACGATTTTCTCAAGCTGTCCGACATCCATTTCCGCGCCCTGGATTCCCAGAACCGCGGCTATCTGGTCCTGGCGGATCTTCCCGAAACGCCGATGCAGCGACTGCTGCGCAAGCAGCACAGACGCGCTCGCCGATAGGCGTCAGGGGCATCCTGTCCGTAGCACGTCGACCTTTGGCTGGCTGACCAGGAACGCGCGATAGATCAGCGGCGCGGTATGAGGCGCCCCGCGCGCAAGATCGCCAAGGTCCTGAACCTTGCCGAAACAGGCCTGCAGGGACCCAGCTGAAAGCCGGCGGGTCAGATCGACGACGACTCCGGGCTGGGCGAGATCAGCGTGACTGGGGGCCAGGGTCTCCCAGCGGCGTCGTTCGCGAATCTGAATGACGGGCGCCAGGACCGTGCTTTGATCGGCGAGCTGCGCGGCGAGGCCATAGCTCGCGGCGC
Organism: Pseudomonadota bacterium; assembly: GCA_021808285.1. Classification (GTDB taxonomy): domain Bacteria; phylum Pseudomonadota; class Alphaproteobacteria; order Caulobacterales; family Caulobacteraceae; genus Acaudatibacter. The sequence continues at coordinate 5,694 of JAKBBV010000014.1, forward strand.
CAATCCAGCGGCCGTGAACCTTCTGGAGGAGCCCTTCCAGACGCCGCGCGAAGCCTGGGTAGTCCCGGATCGACTTCGCCGGGTCCACTCGTAGAGGCACGCCAAGATAGGGCGCGGCATAAACGCCGGCGGAAAGGCAAAGGGCCAGCCCTGTCAGGGGGGCGACCAGGCGCGCCAGACGGTCGCGCGTCGGCGCGACCGAGGCCGCCGCCACCGCTAACGCGGGATAAAGCGGCGCCGGCCAATGCGCCTCGACCTGATCGTGCAGGCCATGAATGATGAGATAGACGGCAAATGGCGCGGAGGTAATGATCGGCAGGCCAAGTTGGGGAGCAAGACCCCTTCTCATCCTTTCGACGGCTCTCAGGGCGAAAACAGCGACAATCGGATTGAGTAGCACGACCTGGCCTCCGAGAAGACCGATCAGGTAACCGGGGGCGAAGCGGTGCGGCGTCAGGCGACCGAACTGACGGGCGAAAGTCACCCAGTGGTGGGTCGCGTTCCAGGCCAGGTTCAAAGTGAAGAGCCCGGCGGCGGTCATGAGAGCTAGCCACGGCCACAGTCCCGCAAGGCTTTTGCGCCGCTCCTGCGAGGTCAATACCCAGAGCAAAGCCCCTGGCGCGAGGAACAGGGCGGAATATTTGGCCAGGCAGCCCAACCCCGCCGCCGCGCCGGCGGCTAACCACCAGAACGGCTGACGTCGCGTCCGCGCCAGTGCGCACAGACATCCGGTCCAGGCGGTCTCAGCCCCGACGTCAGGAACAGCCAGTTCACCACCAGCGGCTGAGAGTAAAGTCAGATTGAACCAAAGCGCCGCGCGGAGGGAGGCCGCCTCGTCGAAGTCAAGCTGTCGGGCGAGGTCATAGACCAGCAGCGTGGTCAGGCTGCTGAGCAAGCAAGGCCCCAGGCGAATCCCGAGACGATCATCGCCCGCAAGACTTTCTCCGGCGGCGATCAGCCAGGCGACGATCGGCGGGTGGTCGTAATAGCCCAGCGCAGGCGCCTGAGCCCACAGCCGGTAATAGGCCTCGTCCTCCGTCAGGGGCAGAACGACGGCCAGGACAAGGTGGAGGGCGAGAAAGCCCGCGATGATCGTCGCGAGGCGGGCCGCGGCGCGTTCACCAGACAGCGAGCGAGGTGCTGACATAGTTCCAAGCGGCGCCGAACAGGGCTCCCGACAGGCCCGCCAGCCACCATAGCGGCGTCCAGCTATGCACGAGATCGCCGATCGCGAGATTTGCCGCCAGCCCGAGACTGCAGAGAGCACAGAAGCGGAGGTAACCGCTCAAAAGGCGCCAGCCTCGCAGGCGACGATCGCGATAGGTGATGAGGTTATTGAAGATGAAATTGCTCGTCATCGCGACCAGAGCAGCGCCACCCTGCGCCATCTCGAACCTCAGGCCGGCTGTCCTTTCAGCATAGAGCACCGCCAAATGGACCAGCACTCCGCTCAGGCCGACCAGGCCGAACAGCAGAAATCTCGGCGGAAGTAGCCCGCGGGTCATCTTGGAGAGGATGAGGCCGAAATAGTCGAGCACGACCCGGCCGTCGAGCTTGCTGATCCCTGCCTGCCGCTCCGAGAAGGCGTATGGAATTTCGAGGATGCGCGGAGGCTCTGGTTGAGAGGCGATGACGTCGAACAGGATCTTGAAGCCCTGGTCCGACAGCCGGGGCGTCACCTGTTCCACCAACTCGCGGCGAATCATGAAGAAGCCGCTGACAGGATCGGTCACATCTGCGCGCAATACGCTCCGGGCGAGCGAGGTCGCGAGCCGACTTCCCGCCAGGCGGATTGGCGATAGACCCCGCGTGGCCCCGTCGGCGGTGAGATAGCGGCTCCCGATCACCAGATCAGCCCGCCCGCCTCGAAGCGCTCCGAGCATTTGGGGCAGGATCGACTCGTCATGCTGCAAGTCAGCGTCGATCACCGCGACGTAGGGCGCCGAACTGGCCAGCACGCCTTCAAGAACGGCGCCTGCCAAACCACGACGACCGATGCGGCGCAGACATTGAATGCGGGGATCAGTTCTGGCGATCGCCTTCACAGCCGCGGCGGTGCCATCCGGGGAGTTGTCGTCAACGAAGACGGCCTGCCAGGCGACCCCGTCCAGGGCGCGATCCAGACGCGCCAGCAAAGGCGCCACATTGGCTCGCTCGTTGAAGGTGGGTATGACGACACTGAGCTCCAAACTCTCGGATGCGCCGGCGCCCCAGGTCAGGGGCGCGTTCTCCGAGTGGGGCGCCGTTTCTGTGGTCAAGCGCGCTGACATGCCATCTCGGTCAAGGATACCCTCCGGCTCTCCATCGCCGTCTTCCCGCGCGGGAATAGGGGTCAATTCGCCGGAAGAGGAGTCTATTCTTGTCGATGCGCGCGGCCATCGATGTCCCGTGCCGACGTTACGCTTCGCCAAGGCGCTCCTCGACTCCAAGCCCGGCGTGCGGGTGGAATTGATCGCCGACGATCCCATGGCGCGTATCGATGCCCCACATTACCTCGCCGACTCTGGTCACGAGCTGATTCTTGCGGAGATCGCCGAGGGCCTGGTGCGCGTGGTGGCCCGAAGACGACGGACTGACAATGAACAGACCTGAATGCAGGATTCGGACAGGGGGAGAGGAGGAGTGCGGCGCGCCGTAGGGGGGGTGACGACGCGCCGCCAGGATGATCGAGGCTCCTCCTGGTCGCCGCCACCGCCACGAGGGACGGGAAAGGGCGGAAGCAGCGGACGCTCGGGATATAGGCCCCGCAGGCTGAACCCAGGATGAACGGCAAGTTCAGATTGCGTTGCAAGCGACAAGTGCGCCGATGGCGGCCTCGCTCAGTCCCCAGTCGGCCAGCGCTTCGCGGGAATGCGCGCCGATTCCAGGCGGCGGCCCCGACACCGCCCCGGGCGTCCTTGAAAAGCGCGGAGCGGGCGCGGGCTGAATCACGCCCTCGATCTCAAGGAAGGTCCCGCGAGCCTTATTGTGGGGGTGCTGGGGGGCCTCATCGAGATCGAGCACTGGGGCGAAACAGACGTCCGAACCGCCCATGATCGAGGACCATTCGTCGCGTGTCTTGGTGGCGATCACGCGGGCCAGCGCCTCACGAAGCTGCGGCCATTTGGAGCGATCCATTTGATGGGCGAACTGGGGGTCGGTGATCCCGGTCTTCTCCAGCAGCAGTGCATAGAACTGCGGTTCGATGGAGCCGATGGAGATCCATTTTCCATCAGAACAGCGATAGGTGTCATAGAAATGTGCTCCCCCGTCGAGGAGATTGGAGCGCCTCTCTCCCGTCCAGGCCCCGGCGGCCTTGAAGCCGTAGAACATGGCCATAAGGGAGGCGGCCCCGTCGCTCATGGCGCAATCGACGACCTGTCCTTCGCCCGTCCTTCGCGCGTGGATCACGCCAGCCAGGAGACCAAAGGCCAGGTAGAGGGCGCCGCCTCCGAAATCGCCGACAAGATTGAGCGGCGGAACGGGTTTCTCCTCCGTGCCAATTGCGCTCAGGGCCCCACTGATGGCGATATAATTCATGTCGTGACCCGCAGCCGAGGCATAGGGACCACTCTGCCCCCATCCGGTCATCCGACCATAGACCAGGGCGGGATTGCGCTTGAGCGCCACGTCCGGCCCCAGGCCGAGGCGCTCCATCACGCCGGGTCGGAAGCCTTCGAGCACCGCATCGCAACGCTCCATCAATTCGAGGCACGCAGCGATGGCTTCAGGCGTCTTGAGGTCCATCGCCACGGAACGACGCCCGCGCGCGGTGATATCAGTGCGCGAGCCGCCCCGCCCGCCGCCCTTGCGATCGATTCGGACGACGTCGGCGCCGAGATCAGAGAGGAGCATGCCGCAAAACGGGCCGGGGCCGATGCCTGCAAACTCCAGAACCTTCAATCCCGACAACGGTCCCTGTCCCACCTGCTCACCTCTGCTCCAAGCCGCGCCTTAAGGGGGCGCCCCAAAGGAATAGACTCCCCTGCCCTATCGTCAGGCAAGCGCGAGAAGCGGGTGCATCACCGGAACGGCGGTAGCCGTCGCCGGTCAGGGTGGGCTGGCCGGGTCCTGGGAAACCGTGCCATTGAAGGGCCGCGTGATTGCGGCATCGGGATCGGAGGGCGCCATGCAGGGCTTGGGAGTATCGGAGCTGAGCCCACGGATCATGGCGTCGCTCGGCGGACTGGTGATCGTGGCCCTGATTCTGGTTCTGCGAAACTCGCGATCTCGGCCCTTACGCCTCGAACGCCTTTGGATTCGACCCGCCATCGCGGGTCTGGCGGTCGTTGCCCTGCTGATCCGTTCCCCGCCCCTGCTTAACCTCGCCAACGTCGCTCTGCTTCTGGCGTCGCTGGCCGGCGGAGCGGCGCTGGGCTGGCAGCGTGGGAAGCTGACACGACTGGAGCTCGATCCGGCCAGCAAGCAGCTCACCGCGCGTGTCTCGCCTCTGGGCGTGGTCATCGTCCTGCTGATCGTGGTCGCCCGGACATTCCTTCGAACAGCTGTGGCGGATGGCGAACTGAGCCTGCACGGGCTCTCCTCCGCCGACAGTCTCGCCGACGCTCTGGTCTTTTTCGCAGCCGCGACGATGGTCACGCAACAGGCGGAAATCATGATTCGCGCTCGCCGCCTTTTGGCCGCCAGCGCCTAGTGGCGCCGTCCCCCAGACGGCCTTTAGGACCCTATGGGGCCCAAGACTTGAGAACACTGCGAGACCAATCCTGTTCGCGAAATCGGGCCGCTGCGTCCGGTCTTTGAGCCGGTTCCGCTTGAACTGGATCGCGATCGTGGTCACCGTCCGCCCTAGATTCAGGCGTTTACGCGCCGTTGGACCTCCCAGGCCGTTTCCATCGGGTCGGACAGCGCCCTAGCGTCGGCGCAGGGCGACTCCGCGGGAAAAGGAGCGCTTTGGCGGCGGCCCGGGCGGCGGCTTGGGGGCCGGCGCTGGCCATGGCGCGAGGGTTGAGAGCGGCTCGTTGCGCGCCAAGGCGGCAAGAACCTTGAGGATCCTTTCCGCCACCCCGAGGCGGGCAGCCGCAACCGGCCACTCGCCCTTGATCACGAGTTTCTGATCTGGTCGCAGGGCCCAGGCGGCGGCGTTCTTCTGCACGTAGCCCACCAGTCCTGCCGGGTTGCCAAAACGAATGCCCCGGAAGGAGACAACCGCCCCCTTTGGGCCGATATCGATCTTGGCGATGTGGCTCTCCCGGCACAGCGCCTTGATTGCGACGACCTTCAGCAGTTGATCCGCTTCGGGCGGCAGGGGGCCAAATCGATCGATAAGCTCGGCCGCCAGAGCTTCGCGGTCCTGAGGATTTTCCGCATCGGAGAGCCGTCGGTAGAGCGCCAGGCGGACGTGGAGATCCGGGACATAGCTCTCTGGTATGAGCACCGCCGCCCCGGCATTGATCTGGGGCGACCATCCCGTCTCGTCGGGCCCAGAAGGTTCCCCTCTCTCCCCCGCCTTCAGGGCGTTCACGGCGTCCTCCAGCATCTGCTGGTACAGCTCGACGCCGACCTCACGGATATGACCGGATTGCTCGTCTCCCAGAAGATTGCCGCCCCCGCGGATATCGAGATCGTGGCTGGCGAGTTGGAAGCCGGCTCCCAGACTGTCGAGCGATTGGAGAACCTGAAGGCGTTTGGCCGCGAGCGGCGAGAGGGGCGTCTCGAATGGAGTGGTCAGATAGGCGAACGCGCGCGCCTTGGCCCGTCCCACCCTTCCTCGGAGCTGATAGAGCTGGGCGAGGCCAAACATGTCCGCGCGATGCACGATCAGGGTATTCGCAGAGGGAACATCGAGACCCGACTCGACGATCGTCGTCGATAGAAGAACGTCGAAGCGGCCCTCATAGAAGGCGCTCATCACGTCTTCGAGCTGGCTCGGCGTCATCTGGCCATGTCCGACCGCGACCTTTACCTCAGGGACCTGTTCGCGGAGGAAGCGTTCGAGTTCCGGCAGGTCCTTGATGCGCGGGACGACGTAGTAGGTCTGACCGCCCCGATACTTCTCGCGCAGGAGCGCCTCACGGATGGAAACGGGATCCCACGGGGTCACATAGGTTCGCACCGCCAGCCGATCCACAGGCGGGGTGGCGATGATCGACATCTCGCGGATGCCTGAGAGCGCCATCTGAAGCGTCCGGGGAATCGGAGTCGCGGTCAGCGTCAACATGTGGACTTCGGTGCGCAGGGCCTTGAGGGCTTCCTTATGCTTCACGCCGAAGTGCTGTTCCTCATCGACGATGACGAGCCCCAGATCCTTGAAGGCCACGGACTTGGACAGCACCGCGTGGGTGCCGACCACGATCTCGATCTCACCCTTGGCGAGCCCGCTACGGGTTTCGGCCGCCTCCGCCGCGGGCACAAGCCGAGAGAGCCGACGAACCCGGATCGGCCAACCCCTGAACCGCTCGGTGAAGGTTGAAAAGTGCTGCCGGGCCAGAAGGGTTGTGGGGCAAACGATCGCCACCTGACGGCCGCTCAAGGCCATGACGAAGGCGGCCCGCAGCGCCACTTCGGTCTTGCCGAAACCCACGTCGCCGCAGATGAGCCGGTCCATCGGCGTGCCCGAGCTGAAATCCTGCAGCACGTCAGCGATGGCGCTCAGCTGGTCGTCCGTCTCTTCGTAAGGGAAGCGCGCGCAGAACTCATCAAACAGACCCGCCGGCGGGTCCGTGGGATCGACGGATTGCGTCGCCCGGGCTGCGGCGATGGCGATCAAGCCCTCGGCCATCTCCCGCAAGCGTTCCTTTGCCCTGGCCCGCCGCGCCTGCCAGGCGGCTCCGCCGAGTCGGTCGAGCGCGACGCCGTCGTCCTCCGATCCGTATCGGGTCAGCAGGTCAATGTTCTCGACCGGCAGGAACAGCTTGGAGTCCGCAGCGTAGAGGAGTTCGAGGCAATCGTGCGGGGCCTCCATGACGTCCAGCGTCTTGAGCCCCAGATACCGACCGATGCCGTGATCGATATGGACCACGAGGTCACCCGGCGAGAGCGCCGAGGCCTCGGCAAGGAAATTGGTCGCCCGTCTCCTTCGGCGGGGGCGCGCCAGTCTGTCGCCCAGAATGTCGGTCTCGGAGATGAACGCGGCGTCCAAAGTCTCGAACCCCGCCTCAAGCGGCAGTACGGCTCGCAAAAGCCGGTCCGGCGGTGCGGCGAGAGCGGCCGACCAGTCGGGCGCCAAAGTCGTGTCCTTGAGCCCGTGATCGGCGAGCATGGCAGACAGTCGTTCGGACGATCCCTGCGACCAGGAGGCGAAGACGACTCTTTTTCCCTGACTTTGCAGGACTTTGGCGTGGTTGGCTGCAGCTTCGAAAAGGTTGACGCTGTCCTGCGCCCGCTCCGCGGCGAAGCTTCGGCCGGCGCGACCACCCAGATCCAAGACCCCGTCCACCTTCTGGAAACTCGTAAATCGTCGCACGGGTCGGGCCGCGAGGCGGAGTTCCCAGTCTTCAGGCGGCAGGTAGAGCCGCTCCGGCGGCAGGGCGCGGTAATGGGCGCTTCGGTCGGCGGACTCACGGGCTTCGAACGCATCGACGATCAGACCCCAACGCTCGGCGCGGGCCTCGTCCGCGAGGTGATCGAGCGTTACCAACGCGTCGTTGGGAAGGGCGTCGAACAAGGTGTCAAGATGATCGTGAAACAGGGGGAGCCAGTGCTCCATGCCCGCCCGCCGGACCCCCTGACTCACCGCAGCATAGAGGGGATCATCCCCCGGCGCCCCGAATTGGGCGAGGTAGCCGGAGCGGAAGCGGGCGATGGACTCGGCGTCCATCAAGACTTCGGCGACGGGGGGCAACTCCACAGAGCTGATCTGGCGGGTCGAACGCTGCGTCTCCGGATCAAACGCTCGGATCGACTCCAGGGTGTCGCCGAACAGGTCGAGACGGACAGGAGCCTCGGCGCCCGGGGGAAAAACATCGATCACGCCGCCGCGGATCGCGAACTCTCCCCTCTCCTGCACCGTCGAGGCCTTCTGGTACCCGTTGACGGCAAAATAACGTTCGAGTGCAGCCATATCGACCACAGCGCCGACTCGCGCCGAGTAGCGCGCCAGGGCGAGAGTCCTAAGCGGAGGAACCCGCTGAATGGCGGTGGCGACGCTGGCCACAAGCAGAACCCGCTTTCTCGCGCCCGCGTCTTGGTAGAGCTTGCTCAGTGCGGCCATACGCGCCGCCGAGACCCCTGGGGTAGGGCCGACGCGGTCATAGGGCAGGCAGTCCCAGGCGGGGAACTCGATGGGCTCGACCTCTGGACAGAAAAACCGGAACGCCTCGATGAAGCTTGACGCCCGGGTGGGGTCCCGCGCGAGAAACACCACGGGCCGAGATTCCGCCCGGACAAGATCCGCCACGACCAGTGCGTCCAGGCCTTCCGGCGCCCCGGTGACATCAAGATGGCCCGGAAACCCGTGAAGGCGCTGAAAGAGATCTGAACTCATGGCCCTTAACCCCCCGCTCGTGTGGCGCCGGCCTTGGCCGGGCTGAATGCCCGAAGGCGTCGCATCAACGGGGTCTCAAAGGCTGTGGGCGTCGGAATGCGCTTCTGGATCCAGGCGAAGATGTCGTGATCCGGCTGCTCCAGCAGTTGCTCAAACATCGCAAGCTCGTCTTCGCTTAGAGTCGAGCCCTCGGCATCGAAGAAGCCGCCCAGGATCAGGTCGGCCTCCCGGAAGCCCCGGCGCCACGCGCGGAAGCGAAGTCGTTTCATGCGAGCTGAGTTCATGGCCGGCGGCATATAGTCGGAGCGCCGGTCCGACGCTAGAACAGACGCCAGATCAGCTGCGACAGGAACTTGGCGTCAGGCCGGATCGCGAAGATAGGGCTCAACGGGACCTGTGAGGCGAAGAGTCAGCGCCCGACCATGTCGGTCGACCTTGGAGCCGACGGAAAGCCGCACCCAGCCTTCGCTCACGCAGTACTCCTCAACATTAGTCTTTTCCTCACCCCGGAACCGAACGCCCACTCCGCGGGCGAGGAGCTCCGCATCATGGTAGGGACTGTCGGGGTCGACGGACAGGCGGTCAGGCAGCAACGCGGTCATGGTCCGCCCAATAGCCGGGCCTCGACGGGGCGTCCACCGTCTGCCAGACGGCCCTGTCGCCGAACTCAGTTATGATCCCCTTCATGCGGCCTGCCTCGCTCTTTCCGTTGTTCGCGCCCATCGAGTCGCTACGTGGGGTTGGTGATCGACTCGCCCCTATTCTTCAGCGACACGTCGGTCGCCGCGTACGCGACCTTGTCTTGCTCAGACCAAGTGCGATTCTGGTTCGTAGCGAGACCCGTATCGCCGATCTCGTCGAAGGCGATGTCGTCATCTTGACGGTTCGGATCGTAAATCACCTGCCCCCCCGTCGTCCCCGGCAGCCCTGGCGCATCCAAATCGCCGATGAGACCGGGCAAATGGATCTTCTGTTCTTCAAGGGCTACGGCGCGCATCTGACGGAGCGGCATCCGCTTGGCGCGATCCGCGTCATATCCGGCAAGGTGGAGCGGAACGGCGGGGAGTGGCGCATAGCGCACCCTGACTACATCCTCCCCGGCGCGCGCAGGACCGAGATCGCCCTCAAAGAGCCGGTCTATCCGGCCACCGCGGGCTTGACCTCCCGCAACCTCGCCAGACTGGTGCGTCAAGCCCTGGAGGCGGCGCCGCAATTAGCGGAGTGGCAGGATACCGCTTGGATCTCGCGGCAGGGCTGGCCGAGCTGGCGGATCGCGATCGCGCGCCTCCATACCCCTGACGGGCCGGAGGCGATCACCCCTCAGGCGCCGGAGCGGCGTCGCTTGGCCTATGACGAGCTCCTCGCTCACCAGCTGGCGCTAGGCGAGCGACGCGGAATCCAGAAACGCGTGCCGGCCCCTGCCATTCCCCGGTCAAGCCTAGCCGACCGGATCGTGTCCGCTCTGCCATTTCCACTGACGCGCGCCCAGGTCGAGGCGCGGGAGTCAATCAGCCGCGACTTGGAGAGTGGGGAGAGAATGACCCGGTTGCTGCAAGGCGATGTGGGTTCCGGCAAAACCTTGGTGGCCCTCCTGGCCATCGCCGATTCGGTCGCAGCCGGACGGCAGGCCGCGCTGATGGCCCCGACCGAAATTCTCGCACGGCAACACTTCGAGACTCTGGCCGCGCCCCTCGCGGCCCATGGCGTGCGCTCGGCCTTGTTCACCGGACGTCTTAGAGGCGCCGCAAGGGAAGCGCAGGTGGCCGCCTTGCGCTCGGGGGAGATCAAAGTCGCTATCGGCACTCACGCCCTGTTCCAGGATGACATCGTATTTGATGGGCTCGCGTTGACCGTGATCGATGAACAGCACCGGTTCGGTGTTTCCGACCGCGTGCGGCTTCAGGGCAAGGGCGAGGGGGTTCACCTGCTTGCCATGTCGGCGACGCCTATACCCCGCACGCTGGAGCTCACCCTCTATGGCGACCTGGACGTCTCACGACTGTATGAGAAGCCACCGGGGCGCCGGCCCATTGTGACTCGAGCGTCTCCGATGTCGCGGCTGGGGGAAATTGAGTCACGTCTGTCCGGGGCGGTCAAGCGCGGTGAGCAGGCATTCTGGATCTGCCCGCTTGTGGCCGAGTCAGAGAAGGTCGACCTGGCCGCAGCCGCGGCTCGGTACGCCGCCCTCGAACGGCGACTTGGCGACAGAGTGGGCTTGATCCATGGCCGCCTTCCCAATTCCGAGAAGGACGACGTCATGGGGCGGTTCGTCTCTGGGCAAATCGCAGTCCTGGTGGCGACGACGGTGGTCGAGGTAGGCGTGAATGTTCCCGCGGCGACGATCATGATCATCGAACAGGCGGAGCGCTTTGGCCTGGCCCAGCTTCATCAGCTCCGTGGACGCGTCGGACGTGGCGCGCGGCCCTCAAGCTGCGTTCTCTTGCACGCCTCCCCTCTGGGTGAAGCGGCAAGGCGACGTCTTGAGGTTCTGCGGCGCACCGAGGATGGCTTCGAGATCGCCGAACTCGATCTGGAACTTCGCGGCGGCGGCGATCCCTTAGGTCTCGCCCAGAGTGGGTTTCCCGACTATCGCCTGGCGGATCCGATCGCGCATCGCGATCTCATTCTCGCGGCGGCGGACGATGCGAGGCTCATTCTCGCTCGCGACCCGCATCTTGAAACCCCGCGCGGCGAGGCGCTTCGCACCCTGCGGGCCTTGTTCGATTGGCGCGGCGGAAGCATAGAGAGAGCGGACTGACGCCTCTTCCGTCCCCGCTCCCAGCGGGCCCCGGTTACGAAGGGGACAAACACGCGTGACGGCGTACCTGTGCGGCCAGTCTGTCGCCAGATAGGTTTGAACATAGTCTGTGACGGCGTTTTCGATTGAGGTGGGCGCCTCATTCCACCCAGAAGCCCTGAGTCGCTCCATGCGCGCCTCCGTGAAGTCCTGATAGCGCCCTTTGAGAGCGTCCGTCAGTAGAGCGTACTCGATATTCGGCTCGCGGCCGGCGGCGACGGTGACGCGCAGATCTCCGCCGCGATGCTGGAGCCGATGAATCCGGCGCCGCCAGTGACCAGGAAGCGCGGCGCCCCGCTCAACTTCGGTTCCCCAGGCGCTCCACGACACGCGAGGTCGAGTGGCCGGGCGCCAAATCCGCTAGCCTGACCTCTCCACCCCAGCCTTCCACGAGATCCGCACCCACGATCGTCTCGCGGCTGTAGTCAGCGCCTTTGACCAAGAGGTCTGGCCGAATTGCTCGGATCAGCTCGATGGGCGTATCGTCGGAGAATTCGACAACGAGATCGACCGCCTCAAGGGCGGCCAAGACCTCCGCTCGGGCGCGGGCCGGATTGATCGGGCGGGTGGGTCCCTTGGCCCGCCGTACGGAATCGTCTGAGTTGAGCCCAACGATCAGACGATCGCACCAGGACCTCGCTTGGGTCAGGCAGGCGACGTGTCCAGGATGAAGCAGATCGAAGCAACCGTTCGTGAAGCCAACCCGCAGACTCTGCTGTCGCCAGCCTGCGGCCGCCTCCGCCGCCGCCTCGTATGAGGCGATCTTTGGCGCTCGGACCTTGCCGGACACCTCCAAGGCCGCCGTCACAAGCTCGCTGGCTGTTACGGCGGCGACGCCCGCCTTTTGCACGACCTTCCATGACGCGAGGAGCGCGAGGCGCGAGGCGATGTCTGCAGGCGCTCCAGACGCCATAGCCATCCCCAAGGCCGCGAGCGCGGTGTCGCCCGCCCCTGCCGTGTCGAAAACCTCCGGCGGCGGCAAGGCGAGGTGCAGGACGGCGCCATCCCTCTGGGCGAGGGAAAGGCCCTTCGCGGCGCGGGTCACCAGCAGGCGTTCTGCAGCGCAGGTCGCCAGCGCCGCCTGCGCGGCCGCGACGACTTCCTCATCCGACTCCGTGGGAAGATTCGTCGCCCTGCTCAGCTCCTGCGAGTTGGGCTTGAGCACGGCGACCCGCCCATAGGGTGCGAACTTCTGCGCCTTGGAGTCGACGATGATCGGCGCTCCTGTCCGCTCAGAGAGGGCCTGACAGGCCGCGATCACCTTTGCGGTGATCGCCCCCTTGCCGTAGTCCGAGAGTAGAATCGCTCGGGCTTCGGCTCCGAGCTGTTCTATGGTCTGGAGCAAAGCCGCCTCCACCACCGGGGAGGCTTCGATCGCCTGCTCCGTGTCGACGCGCAGAAGCTGCTGGCCGGCGGCCGAAAAGCGCACCTTCAGGGTGGTTGGACGGGAATTGTCGACCACGAGACCGCAGGCGATCCCTGCCGCCTCCGCGAGCTTAGCGCACTCGGAGCCTCCTGCATCACTGCCCACGAGGCCCGCAAGGATCGGTCTCCCGCCCATGGCGCCGATATTGCGCGCGACATTGCCGGCGCCGCCGAGCATCGCCGTCTCATGACCGCGGGCCAGAACAGGGATCGGCGCTTCCGCGGAGACGCGAGATACCTCGCCGTGGACAAAGCGGTCGAGCATGACGTCCCCAACGACCAGAATCGCCCTCCCGGCGCCCCGGCTCAACAGGGTGTCGATAAGATCGGCGCTGATCATTGTGCGCCCACGCCATGTTTCGCCAAGGCGTCAAAGGCGAGAAGCTCAACCAGAAGGGGCTCCAGTTCAGCCAGCGGAATCATGTTGGGCCCATCGGAGGGAGCATGGTCCGGGTCCGGATGGGTTTCCAGAAAGATGGCGGCCACACCCACCGCCACCGCCGCCCGCGCCAGAACAGGGACGAAGCGCCGCTCGCCCCCCGAACGATCCCCCTTGCCCCCGGGCTGCTGCACCGAGTGGGTGGCGTCAAACACCACCGGACAGCCGATCTCCTTCAGGATTGGCAAGGCTCGCATATCCGACACCAACGTGTTGTAGCCGAACGATACGCCACGCTCGCAGGCCATGACCCTTGGATTGCCCGCCTCAACGGCCTTGGCCACGACGTGCTTCATGTCCCATGGCGCCAGGAACTGCCCCTTCTTGATATTGATCACCGCCCCGGTCTGGGCGGCGGCGACGATGAGATCGGTCTGACGGCTGAGAAAGGCCGGAATCTGGAGAACGTCCACCGCCTGGGCCACCAGGGCGCACTGGGAAGCTTCGTGAACGTCGGTCAGGGTGGGAAGGCCCGTGCGGTCTCTGACCTCGGCGAAGATATCGAGCGCCGCGGAGAGGCCCAAACCCCGCGGCGTACGGGATGACGACCGATTCGCTTTGTCGAAGGACGTTTTGTAAATCAGGTCGATGCCCAGGCGCGCGGCCATGGCCGCCAGAGCCTCGGCGGTTTCCAGAGCATGGGCCCGGCTCTCCATCTGGCAGGGCCCTGCGATGAGGCTGAGGCGGCGTTGGTTGCCCAAATGCAGCGGCTCCCCGCGCGGACGCGGGATCTCGATCACCGACTGGGGACAGGCAATAGACATCACACCTCTTGATCCGGCGCATGCCGACTCGCGTAGGAATGGCCGACGATGGCCAGGCGACGCAAGCTCGGCGGCGCGGTGAGGAGTCCAAAGGGTGTCAGCGGCGCCAACGATCTTTTGGTTCAGGGCCGATTTGCGCCTGACTGACAATCCCGCCCTGACTGCCGCGCTGGAGCAGGGTTCCGTTCTTCCCGTCTTCATATGGGATGAGACGCCGCCAATTCGACCTCTGGGAGGAGCGGCGCGATGGTGGCTGGACAAATCCCTTCGCGCCCTGGCCGCGGACCTCGCCGTGCGGGGCGCGCCATTGATCCTGCGTCGCGGGCCGGCCCTTGGCGTGCTGGAAGACCTGATCGCCGAGACCGGAGCGCAGGAGGTGTTCTGGAACCGCCTTTATGATCCCGCCTCCATCGCGCGAGATTCCGAATTGAAGGCGCGCCTGACGCAAGCGGGCGTTCGTTGTCGCTCCTATAACGCCTCCTTACTGATCGAACCCTGGGAGGTCGCCACCCAGACTGGCGGTCCATTCCGAGTGTTTTCCGCTTTCTGGCGCGCGGCTGAACCCCGGGTGGCCTGCTCTGACGGCCTGGCTGCGCCCGCCGCGCTTCGTCCGCCGGAGAAAACGCCGGCAAGCGATCCGATCGATGCCTGGAGCCTTCACCCGGAACATCCCGACTGGTCGGGCGGGTTTGGCGAATGGACCCCGGGCGAGTCGGGCGCGGCAAAGCGTCTACAGACATTTCTCGACGAGGCGCTTTTTGAATATTCCGGCGGACGGGACCGTCCCGACAGGGCTTGGACCTCCAAGCTGTCGCCGCACCTGCATTTCGGAGAGATCGGACCGCGGCAAGTCTGGCGGGCCGTGCAAGCGCGAGCCCTGACCGGCGCTTCGCTGAAGTCATCGGCGACTTTTCTGAAGGAGCTCGGCTGGCGCGAGTTCAATCACCACCTCCTGTTTCATTATCCCAGGACCCCGAGCGATAACCTCGATGCGCGGTTCGACGCCTTTCCTTGGCGGGAGTCGTCAACGGACCTGAAGCTCTGGCAACGGGGAAAGACGGGATATCCGATCATTGATGCCGGCATGCGGGAGCTTTGGCGCACGGGCTGGATGCACAACCGGGTGCGTATGATCGTCGCGTCGTTTCTCATCAAAGACCTGTTGATTGACTGGCGCCTGGGCGAGGCCTGGTTCTGGGATACCTTGGTGGATGCAGACATCGCGAATAATGTCGCGGGCTGGCAATGGACGGCAGGATCTGGAGCCGATGCGGCGCCCTATTTTCGCGTGTTCAATCCCGTTCTCCAGGGCGAGCGCTTCGATCCGGAGGGGGACTATGTGCGGCGCTGGGTCCCAGAACTTTCGCGCCTCCCGGCGAGCGCTATCCATGCCCCCTGGCGATCCGACTCCTTGGTTCTTTCAGACGCGGGCGTTCGGCTTGGTGTCACCTACCCCTATCCGCTCGTCGATCACGCCCAGGCCCGCGACCGTGCTCTGAAACTCTACAAGGAGCTGCCATGACCCTCGCGCCTCCCATCGTCACAATGCCGCCGGATGTGGTCGAAGATCTCAGACGCGCGCCGGCGGCTTTTCGCACGGCGGTCTCCATCGCGTCGCGAACCTGGCGCGGCGGGGCGTTGGAGTTTGAGCTTCCGTCCGGCGGGGTGATCGCCATCCAAGGCCCTGAACCCGGCCCGAGCGGCCGCTTGATCGTCCGCGATTTTCGCTTTGTCGCCCGAGTCCTGACGGGCGCCGATATCGGCTTTGGGGAGGGATATATGGCCGGCGAATGGGACTCGCCCGATCTCTCTGCGCTGATGGAGGCGTTCACGCTCAATTTCGATCATCTCGAAGCTCTGGTGAACGGCCAGCCATGGGTCCGGGCGCTGAACTTCCTGTCGCACCTGGCGCGGCCTAACACCAAGCTTGGCTCTCGCCGAAACATTCATGCGCACTACGACCTGGGCAACGACTTTTACGCCCGTTGGCTCGATCCCAGCATGACCTATTCTTCAGCGCGCTTTGAAAGCCCATCTGAGACCCTGACTGAGGGGCAGCGAAACAAATATGCGGCATTGGCTCGCCAGATAGACCTTCACTCCGATCATCACGTTCTCGAGATTGGCTGCGGCTGGGGGGGCTTTGCAGAGTTTGCGGCGCACGACATCGGAGCCCGGGTCACGGCGCTCACCATATCCCGCGCGCAACACGAATTCGCCAGTCGCCGTGTGTTTGAAAGAGGACTGGCCGAACGCGTAGCGGTGCGCCTCATCGACTATCGCGACGTGACAGGGCAGTTTGACCGCGTGGCCTCGATCGAGATGTTCGAGGCTGTCGGCGAAGCCTATTGGCCGCGATATTTCGCCAAGATCCGCGAGGTTTTGAGTCCAGGAGGGCGGGCCGGCATACAGGTCATCACCATCCGGGACGAACTCTTCAAGGTCTATCGTCGTCGTTCTGATTTCATGAGGAAATATATATTCCCCGGCGGCATGTTGCCGTCTGAGACGCGTCTGAAGGAGGAAACCGTTCGGGCGGGTCTCGAATGGCGCAGCATCTCGCGGTTCGGGCAGAACTACGCCCGCACGCTGTCAGAGTGGGGACAGCGGTTTGAGTCGGCGTGGGAGGAGATCCGGGCGCTTGGATTTGACGACCGGTTTCGTCGGCTCTGGCGTTTCTATCTTTGTTATTGTGAGGCGGCATTTCGGACCGGTCGGACAGATGTTGCACAGGTGACCCTGGCCAAGATCTGAAAGACCTCTTGCGCGCCGCGTCATTGAACGCGATGGAGCGGTCATGTCAGCTCCCCCCGCCTGCGCGAGCGTGATCGCGGCGATTGGGTCTACCCCCCTGATCCGGCTTAAGCGCGCGAGCGAAATGACGGGGTGCGACATCTTCGGCAAGGCGGAGTTTCTCAATCCTGGGCAGTCGGTCAAAGACCGCGCCGCATTGTCTCTGATACGCGATGCTGAGCGCCGCGGGCTGTTGAACCCGGGGGGCCGGATCGTGGAGGGGACGGCCGGCAATACCGGCATCGGTCTGGCGCTCGTCGCCTCAGCGCTAGGATACAAGGCGACAATCGTCGTTCCCCGCACTCAAAGCGAGGAGAAGAAGGACGCCCTCCGCCTCGCGGGCGCCGAGCTTGTGGAGGTTGACCCCGCGCCCTATTCCAATCCCGGCAATTATGTCCGCTACTCCAG
Organism: Pseudomonadota bacterium; assembly: GCA_021808285.1. Classification (GTDB taxonomy): domain Bacteria; phylum Pseudomonadota; class Alphaproteobacteria; order Caulobacterales; family Caulobacteraceae; genus Acaudatibacter. Next base: position 22,742 of record JAKBBV010000014.1, read on the forward strand.
TCGTCTGGCGGAGGAGCTGTCGGCCAGCGAGCCTCGGGGTGTGTTCTGGGCCAATCAGTTCGACAATCGCGCCAATCGGCAGGCTCATATCGACGGCACCGCGCCTGAGATCTGGGATCAGATGGACGGTCGCATCGATGGCTTCATCTGCGCAGTCGGAACCGGTGGGACGCTCTCCGGCGTCGCCGAGGGACTCCGATCGCGAGATGAGAGAGTTCAAATTGGCCTCGCCGATCCCGAAGGATCGGCGCTCTATTCCTATTACAAGACGGGCGAACTGAGGGCCGAGGGGTCGTCGATTTCTGAAGGCATCGGTCAAGGACGGATCACCGGCAATCTTGTGGGTCTCAAAGTCGATTTCGCTTGCCAGGTCACCGACACCGAAATGCTTGAGGTGATCTACGACCTTGCCCAAAACGAGGGTCTCGTCATGGGCGGCTCGACCGGGGTCAATGTCGCCGGAGCGATCCGGCTAGCGCGAAGCCTTGGGCCTGGCAGCCGTATCGTCACCGTGCTCTGCGATTATGGCGCAAGATACCAAAGCAAGCTGTTCAACCCTGCCTTTCTTGCGGCGAAAGGGCTTCCCTCCCCACCATGGCTCAAGTGACCTCAGACCCGCTGGTGTCGCCCGATTGGCTCCGGGCCCACCTCGTTGACCCCAACTTGGCGATTCTCGACGCGTCGTGGTTTCTCCCAGGCGGCGAGCTTGATCCCGAGGACGAATTCACAAAGGGACACATCCCAGGCGCCCTACGCTTCCGCATCGACGAAATTTGCGACCGCACCAGCCCGCTGCCGCATATGCTGCCGTCATCGGCGGCCTTCGCTGAGGCGGTCAGCGCCATGGGGATCGGCGCCGACACGACAGTTGTCATCTATGACTCCCTGGGTCTGTTTTCGTCCCCCAGGGTCTGGTGGACCTTTCGTGTTATGGGCTGCAACAACGTCCATGTCTTGGACGGAGGACTGCCTGGCTGGGTCTCCCGCGGCTTTCCCCTCGCGACCGGGGCGGCGCGCCCACGACCGCCCAAACGCTTCCCCCCCCGATTCAACGAAGCTTTGGTCAGGGACCTCGAACAGGTCCGCGACGCGCTCGCCACCGGCGCGGCGCAGATTGTCGATGCCCGTCCGCGCGCACGTTTCACGGGAGCGGCGAGCGAACCCAGGCCCGGCGTTCGCGCGGGACATATGCCTGGCGCGCTCAATCTGCCCTATGCCGACGTCATTGAAGGGGAGCGGCTCGCCGGCGCGGATAGGCTTAGAAGCGTTTTCGAGAGCTCGGGTGTCGCTCTGGACCGACCGATCATCACCACCTGTGGCTCTGGAGTGAGCGCTGCGGTGCTGGCCCTGGCGCTGGCGTCGATCGGGCGCAGGGATGTCGCGGTTTATGACGGGTCCTGGAGCGAGTGGGGCGCCAGAGCGGATACGCCGGTCGTCCAGGGGACCAGCCCATGAGACGTCCCTCGGCGGAGACTCGTCTCATCCATGCCCGGCCCCGGATGACGACCACAGCGCAGACCGTGGGCCCGAGTATTCAGAGGGGCTCGACGGTGCTGATCTCGGGCGCCGCCGACGTCTATGACGACGCTGCGCCGACTTATGGTCGCATGGGCCTGGCGACGCATCAGGCGCTCTGCGCCGCTCTCTGTGAGTTGGAGGGCGCCACAAACACCGCGCTTTTTCCGTCCGGACTGGCGGCTATGACGACCGCAATGACGTCCGTGCTTCAGTCGGGTGACGACATCCTCGTCACGGATGCGATCTATAAGCCGACCCGGCGCTTTTGCCAGAATGTGCTCCATCGATTTGGGGTCTCCGTCAGGTTCCATCCTGCAGACCTCAGCGCCGAGGGCATCTTGGCCCTCGTGAGGCCTGAGACCCGTTTGATCGTCATGGAGTCTCCCGGCTCCTTGACCCTCGACATGCAGGACGTCCCTGGCGTGGCGCGGTTAGCGAGCCAGCGGGGTATCCTCACCCTGGTTGACAACACCTGGGCGGCGGGCGCGCTGTTTCGGCCGCTCGACCATGGCGTCGATATCTCCGTCCAGTCACTGACCAAATACGCCTGCGGTCATTCCGATATCCTGATGGGCTCCGCCACAACGCGGCGCGCCGATGTCGCCGCCCAGCTTGACCATTCGGTTCGGGACTTTGGCTGGTCGGTTTCAGCAGACGACGCCTACGGCATCCTTCGGGGACTACGGACCCTGCATACCCGGCTGCGTCAGCAGGGGGAGAGCGCGCTTCGCGTCGCCAACTGGCTTGAACGCCACGCCAAGATCGCGCGAGTGCTCTACCCGGCCCTGCCCTCCTCCCATGGCTATGAGATCTGGCGTCGCGATTATTCCGGGGCCGCGGGGCTACTGGCCTTTGAATTCGGGCCACGCACTGATGCTGAGATCAATAGATTCCTCGACCATCTGCGGATTTTCGGCTTGGGTTTTTCCTGGGGCGGGTTTGAGAGCCTCGCCCTTCCTTGCGATCCGCAGCTTGCCGTGCGGACGTTCCCGGAAAAAGGCCGTGGGCCTCTGATCCGACTGAGCATCGGCTTGGAGACAACCGACGACCTCATCGCCGATCTTGAGGCCGCGCTGGCGGTCCTGCCCTGATTCAATGGGGTGGCTTCCGCCCGTCCGAAAGTCCCGCTCAATGTGAAGCGTCCTTAAGGTGACGCATCCAGAACCGTATCCTCCAGCAGTAGGCTCAGATTCCTTTCATGAGCGCCTTTGTCGATACGGTAGAGTGTGAGTGAGGCAAGAGAGCATAGCGAAATGAAGAAGGTGAAGGGCAGATAAAGCGTCGCGAGGCGATGCATGATGGCTGGATCGACAGTCCCACGGACCGCGTGTGCGGGGAAATGCACGAGGGTCAGGAGCAGACCCGTGATCACGGCGCCCACGCCGGCGGTAGCCTTTGGAAGGAGACCGTAGGCGGCATAGAGCAACCCCTCGGAACGCACGCCGCTCCGCACGGCGGCATCGTCAACGATGTCGGCGACCATTGAGGCGGCGATAATATAGCCCGCCACGCCCAATCCAGAGGTCACAAAGCCGTCGCCGGCGAGGAGGGGCAAAATCCAAGGACTGCCGTTAGGCGGCAAAATCCCTACGAGGCGCAAAAAGACCGGTCCGGCCTGGGTTAGCACCGCCAAGGTGAAGAGGGTCAACATGGCCGGCTTTTTGCCGAACGTTTTGACCAGAAGCGGGGCCGCAAAGACGGCTGCAATGGAACCCAGAGCGTGCAGCGGCGCCAGCCAGCCATATTGCCGCGGCGCCAACTCCCAGAAGTGATTGTACATATAGACGCTGAGACCCAGGGTGATGGACTGCGAGATGCCGCTCAGGAACCCGGCCGTCATCAAGGCGGCAAGCGAGCGGTTCGCCAGCGTCCGGCGGAGCTCCACGACGGTCTCCCGCAAGGAGGGTTTGAGTCTCGCTTGGGGCCTCGGCAGATAGGGAACTCTCCGCAGTGTCGTGAGGGCCGAGACACCGGCAAAAATGACACACCCTCCGGCCATAAGGGCGGCCCAATGACCGTAGCCTGGGCGATAGAGCACGCCGTTCCGGCGAAGGAAGACGAGGTTGAGGAGCATTGAGCCGCCGGCGCCGCCGATGACGCCGAAGAACCATCTGTAAGATTGCAGTCGCGTACGCCCGCCATAGTCTGAGGTCAGCTCTGCGGTGAGGGCGTTGCTGGGAATCTCATATAGACTGGCCGACAGCCGAACTACGGTAAGGGCCGCCAAGGTGAACCCGAACAGGGCCGGGCCGCGAAGCTCCCCTGGCGGATTGAACAAGATGAAGAAGCCCAGGGCAGCCGGCAATATCGCCATAAAGATGTAGGGATGTCTCCGGCCCATGCGGCTGCGGGTTCTGTCGGAGCTCATGCCGATGATCGGGTCGGCCAGGGCGTCTATGACGAGCGAGGCCATGATCGCCTGACCAACCAACAGCGGCGGCGCCCCGAGGACCTGGTTGAAGTAGATCTGGATCAATCCGGCGGAAAGTCCGGTCTGGGCCACTCCATTCAGGAACGCCCCAGAGCCAAATCCCAGACGTGTTCCTACGCCAAGAGGCGGCGGTCCTTCGGAGCGTCCTCCCATCCTGTCTCCCTCGTCGGAGCTTTTGCTCCCTTATCGTGCGACGACGTTGCGGCTAACGCGTCGGGACGCCTCTTCCGTCGATCTGGTTTGTCACAGGCGACCCCGGAAAGATCGGGGCGCGACCTCGTTCAGATGCGCTCGATGATCATTGCCGGCGCCATGCCGCCAGCGGCGCAAAGGGTGACGAGTCCGGTATTCAAATCTCGGCGTTCAAGCTCGTCGAGAAGCGCTCCCAAGATGATGGCTCCCGTCGCCCCAATCGGATGTCCAAGCGCGATCGCTCCGCCGTTGACGTTGACGATGGCCGGGTCGAGGTCCATTTCCCTCATGAACTTCAACGGCACGACCGCGAAGGCCTCGTTGATTTCAATAAGGTCGATATCCTTGATGGTCATGCCCGCCTTGGCCAGCGCCTTTTTGGCGGCCGGCGCTGGCGCGTTCAGCATCAGCTCCGGGGAATCGCCCGCCGTCGCCACCGCCCGCACTCGCGCCCGGGGCTTCAGCCCGTGAGCCATGGCGTACTGGGGCGAGGCCATAACCACGGCGCCCGCTCCATCGACGACGCCAGAGGAATTGCCGGCGTGGTGGACATGGTTGATTTTGACGTCGGGATAGGCGGCTTCCACCAGCTTGCGATAACTCAGTCCCGCTTCATCCAGCGGAACCTCGTATATCGCCTGAAAGGCGGGCTTTAGGGCCGCCAGCCCCTCAGGCGTCGTTCCGGGCCTGGGATACTCCTCCCGGTCCAGGGCGACACGCCCATCGTCGTGATAGACCGGAACCAGGCTTTTCGAAAAATGGCCATTGTCGATCGCCGCGGACGCGCGTCGCTGACTCTCAAGCGCCAGCCCGTCCACGTCTTCGCGCGTAAAGCCCTCGAGAGTTGCGATAAGATCCCCACAAATCCCTTGGTGGGGCTGGGGATGGATCGAGCGCAGGTGGGCGTTGCCTGAATCGAGAGTGGCCCCCGCGGCCCGCGGCAAGGTCGAACCGTAGGACATCGACTCCACGCCCCCCGCGATAACCAGATCCTGGGCGCCAGACATGATTCCCATGGCGGCCAGGTTCGCCGCGGTAAGTCCGGAGCCACAGAACCGGTCAAGGCTCATCCCTGCGGCGCGAACGTCAAAGCCCGCATCGAGGGCGGCCATGCGTGCGATGCAGGCGCCCTGCTTTCCGAATTGCGTGCCGCAGCCGGCGATCACGTCGTCGATCTCTGCGGTGTCGAGATCGTTCCGCTCGGCCAAGGCCTTCAGGACAGTTGAGAGAATGCGCTGGGGATGAACTTCGGACAAGGCTCCCTTGCCCACCTTGCCGACGCCCCGAGGCGTGCGAGCGGCATCGATAATCCAGGCCTCTGACATGGCTAGCTCTCCTGCGCGTAGGGACTTTGGCTGAGCTAACAGCGTGACGCGACGGCGCTGCAAGTCATTTTCCCAGAGGGAGGACCAAGCCGCTCCCTTCACCCATGTCTCCGGGCCGGACAAACGCGTCGATGGCGACCCCGGCAGGACTCGAACCTGCAACCGTCCGCTTAGAAGGCGGATGCTCTATCCGGTTGAGCTACGGGGCCCTGCTAAGCCGCTTAGTGTGTCCAGGGCTGTTTGCGCCCGAAGGAGAAATTATCCGCGTAGGCGCGCACGATCACGCGATGCTCTGGATCCGGGCTCACCTCGAAGGGAAGCCCCCGCTTTTGCGCATAGCCGACGGCCTCTTCACGAGAGGCAAACCGGAGCCTCACCTGTCCGTCCGTGTCCGCCGTCTCCGTCCATCCCATCAACGGCTCGGGCAAGCGCGCCGAAGTCGGCTCGAACTCCAAAATCCAGACGTGCGTCTTGGCGGCCCCAGACTGGGTCGCTGACTTCGCAGGGCGATAGATGCGCGCCAGCATGACGTCGACTCCTTCAGCTCCTTGTCCGACATGGTCGGGGCGGCAGGATTTGAACCTGCGACCCTCTGCTCCCAAAGCAGATGCGCTACCAGGCTGCGCTACGCCCCGGATCCCTGTCGGCCGCGCCCTCTTGCCAGAAAAGCGAGAGGCTTCGCAATCTCACACCCGTCAATCTCGCCGATCAGGTTCGTCGTCGCATCAGTTTGAACACCCCGCTGGCCCGGGCCAAGGTTCGAGACTGCATTCGGGCCTCACCCTCGACAAAGGCTATGTCCCTGGTCACTCGCGTGGCCCAAGCGGCGCCAGTCACCCAGTCCCCGGCCTTGCCCATATCCAGATAGCCGACCGAAAGGTGCATGGTCACTGGCGTAGCGCCGGATGCTTGCGCTGCGGCCGCCGCTAGCAGCCCGTCGAGAAAGGCCGACAGCATACCCCCGTGGATCAGCCCGACGCCGTTGCAATGCCGGTCCAAGGCAAAGAATGCCTGCTCCGCGCCCTCGACGCCAGGACGGTGGAAGAAAGGCCCGTTATGAGCGGAGAATGCGCCTCGCCCGGCTTGGGGCAGGAACCCGACGGGCGGCGAAGCGGGGCCGTCTCCATTCATCCCTGCGGCCGAAGCGGCGTCGTGACCAAATCACCAGGTTGCGCGCCAATCTCCTCCGCTCTCCCGCCGCGAAGCTCCAGCACCTCGCCGACCTCTACGCCTGACGGAATTGGGGTCTCGTCCAGGGGAACCGCGTTGCGGGCGATCGAGGCGATGCGACCGTTGGGTAAGATGTAGATTATATCCAGCGGGATCAGCGTGTTCTTCATCCAGAACCACTGCTTCTCCGGCGGGTTGAACTCGAAGATCATTCCGCGATCCCTGGCGAGGGAGCGGCGGAACATCAGTCCTCGCTCCCGACTCGCCTCCGTGTCGGCGACCTCGACCGTGAACCGGGCGACGCCCTTGGCCGTGCGCACCTCCAGCGGCTCCGTCTTCAGTGGCGGCGGATGATCTGTTGCCGCCGCGCCGCTGGCGAAGGAGAAAATGCTCGCAACGAAGACAAGACCTAAGACGACGCCAGGGAGGCGAGGACGCAAATCCGGCACGGAACACACTCTTTCTGGACAGACGCTCGAAATCTAACGCTCCGAGTACGATTTTCCGTCGCGAAGCGAGCCTCAGGCTTTATCGAATTTCAACTCCGCGACAACCAGCCCTTTAGGGCCTTTGGCTATTTGCACGCGGATTTCATCGCCCGGTTGAAGGTCGTCAACGCCGTGCCGCCGCAGAACCTCCGCATGGATGAAGATATCTCCCGTGATGTCGACGCTGGTGACGAAGCCGTAGCCCTTGGCGCGGTTGAACCATTTCACGCTCGCGCGGGTGAACGGGGCGCCCTCGGAACCCAGGCGTACAGCTAGGGCGCGAGCGGCCCTGCGATCGCGCTCACGTGCCTCCTCAGATATGGCTTGCGCCGCTTTGTGATCGTCATCCGCCTGGAGTTCCAGAACCTCGATCACCTGCCAGCCTCGGGTGCGTTGGACGACTTCACAGACGATATACGCCCCGTCCGGGGCCTCCTCGTATCCGGACGCTTTCAGAACGCTCATGTGCAAGAGGGCATCCTGTTCTCCGGTCTGGTTGGGATCGTCAGGCACGACAAAACCGTACCCTTTGCCCGGGTCGAACCATTTGACCCGTCCCTTAACGCGGACCGCCAGCGTGGCGTCGCGTGTCCCAAGCCCCAACTCCGTCACTCCACCCCGCTCCGCCCCTGGTGAGGATGAATGGTTCACGAAACCGTTCCGACGACAGCCGCCGTGGGGTCAACCGGTCGCGACCACCGCAACCGGCGTCACCCTAGCTGAACGGCGGCCACGCCCAATTCCGACGCGCGGGAGCCTGAGGGATGATAAAAATTGGGCGATATTATCGGGCGGAACGGGGCACGGGGGACGCACGACTGGTAGGCCCTACGGGAGTCGAACCCGTCTTCCCAGATTGAAAATCTGATGTCCTAACCGATAGACGAAGGGCCCGCCCGTTCGGAAGCGCGCCCTATATCCTGCGGCCTGGAGCGAGCGCAAGTCTAACGGGAGTTCTTTCAGCGGCGCGGCTCGGCGATATCGTCGATTTCCATCTGGACGTCTCTGCGTCCGCGCCATTCATCAGGCTTCAATCGTCCCGCGACGTGAACCGCAGCGCCACCCGCGAGGAGCCGTCTTCCGAGTGGAGAGTCTGAGGCTCGCCAAGCGATCGCCTTCAGGCCCTGGCCCCCCAGGCCGGCAAGCCGGCAACGGATATGGCCCCCACGCACTGGCTCCGCGTGTTCAATACGAACGCTGGCCATGGCTAGAACGGGCTCTGGATTGCCAGGGCCGAACGGCGCGAGGCCCGAGAAGATGTTGAGAGCATCCGCAGCGGCGCCTGGAGATGTAAGCGCATCGATCTCGACCGCATCGACCTCCGCCGCTGTTCTGGCCTGTTCCGATAGCCGCTCACAGAGAAACTCACGAACCTCAGGGATCATTCCTGCTCTGAGGGTCAGTCCCGCCGCCATGGCATGACCACCGCCGGCCATGAGCAGTCCGGCGTCGAACGCCTCATGGATCGCCGAACCAAGATTGACCCCGGGCTGCGAACGGCCCGACCCTTTGGCGATACCCGAAATTGGGTCGATGCCAAGAACAACTGTGGTGCGCCGATAGCGTTCGCGCAGTCGGCTCGCGACGATCCCGACCACGCCCGGATGCCATCCCTCGCGCGCAACGACCAAGGCAGGGGCGTCCAGGCCGAGGTTTCCCTCGCGCTCGAGGGACGCGATGGCCTCCTCAACGATCTGGGCCTCAAGGGATCTGCGTTCTTCATTCAACCGATTCAGCTCCCGGGCGAGCGCCCCGGCCTCCATAGGATCGTCGGTGGAAAGCAAGGTGGCGCCAAGATCGGATCGTCCAATCCTTCCGCCCGCATTAATACGAGGACCGAGGATGAATCCCGCCTCGAAGACCCCGGCCGTTCTGACTTCGACTCCGGCCGCCTCCAGGAGCGCCGAAAGACCGGGATTTTCCCATCGGGACATGACCTTCAGGCCCTGAGCGACGAGGGCCCGGTTGAAACCCGCCAGTGGGGTCACGTCGCAAATGGCGCCGAGCGCCGCCAGATCCAGCCAATTGAGGATATCCGGCTCAGGGCGCGATGCGAACAGGCCCCGCTTCCGCGCCTCGCGATTCAGCGCTGCTAGCAAAACGAAGGTGACGCCAGCCGCCGCCAGCATGCCCTGGCCCGAACAGCAGTCAGGACGGTTGGGATTGACCAGCGCCGCCGCGCCAGCGGGCAAGCGCTGCATGAGATGATGGTCGATGACGACAACTCTCAGGCCGATATCCGCGGCTGAAGACAGGGCGTCATGGGCGGCGGCTCCGCAGTCGACTGTGACAACGAGCTCCGCGCCGCCGTCCCTGATCCTCCGAAACGCGGCCGGAGTCGGCCCGAACCCTTCGGTCATCCGGTCGGGTACATAGAGGTTGGGCTCCGCGTCCATGCCGCGAAGCCAGCGCACCAAGAGAGCGGCGCTCGACGCCCCATCCACGTCATAGTCAGCGAAGACCGTGATCGGTCGTGAGGCAACCAGGGCATCGAGGATCAGTGAGGCGGCCCGATCCATATCGGCAAAGCTTGAGGGATCAGGAAACAGGGCCTTGAGGGTAGGCGTGAGGAACGTAGCGCCATCCCCAGCCGCCACCCCACGCGAGGCGAGGGCGCGCGCCAGCGGCTCGGCCAGACCCAGGTGGGACTGATGGGCCTTTACGAGGTCTGGATCCGCAGCGCGGGCGCGCCACTTTCGCCCCGAGACAGATCGGGTCACACCCAGGAAGGAACCGGATTCACCCTCCATTGAGCGTCGGCTCCTGGGGGCGCCTCATCAGATGCGCGCCAGCCGCATGAGTCTCGGCGACTGGGTCATGCAGGGCAACGCGGCAAGGCGGGCTAGCGTCCCGGTGATTGCGGCGGCCTCGGCGGGATGAGTCGTCAGCACGATGGGCACCGAGGTCACATCCTCAAGTCGTTTTTGGAGGAAGCTGTCGATGGACACCCCACCCTCGGCAAGGGTCTCGGAGATCGCCGCCACCACGCCTGGCTCATCGCGAACCATGAGACGAATATATACGCCTTCCCTTTCACGCGCAGGGCGTGGCCCGGTCCCCTGGCCAAGACTCATTGCCGGCGATTGGAATACGGGTCGTTTCGGGTTGGCGATCACGTCAGCGATGTCGGCGGCGACGGCCGCAGCTGTCGGCCCGGCGCCCGCGCCCGGCCCTTGAATGAAGAGCTCACCCACCTCAGCTCCGTGAATAAAGAGCGCATTGAGGGCGCCCGCAGCGCGAGCCAGGGGATGGTCGAGAGGGATGAGTGTGGGGTGAACGCTCACTCTGACCCCGTCCCTGCCCTTTCGGGCCATGGCGATGAGTTTGATCCGGAATCCCAGTGCGCCGGCCAGGCGAATGTCGATCAATTCTACGGACTCGATTCCCTCGACCTCAACGCGCGATCCTTCAGGGGCGCCACCAAATGCCAGGGCTGCGAGAATGGCGATCTTGTGCCCCGCATCCCAGCCTCCGATGTCCGCAGCGGGGTCAGCTTCGGCGTATCCCAGGGTCTGGGCCTGAGCCAGGATTCGGTCGAAATCCAAACCCGATGCTTCCATCTCCGTAAGAATGTAGTTGCTGGTGCCATTCAGGATGCCCGCCACCGCCTCAATCTCATCGCCGACGAGGGCTTCTCTCAGTATCTTTACAGCCGGGACACCGCCCATCACCGCCGCCTCGAATCGCAGGGCGAGGCCGCGAGATTCCGCGAAATGGGCGAGTTCGGCGCCGTGCTGGGCGATCAGAGCCTTGTTCGCCGTAACGACCGCCTTGCCGCTCTCAAGCGCCGCAGTCACCGCCTGGCGGGCGACTCCTTCGGAACCGCCAACGAGCTCCACAAAGACGTCAATGTCGGGACAACGGGCAAGTGCGACCGGGTCGTCGAACCACGCCATTTGAGAAGTGTCGACATTCCGCACGGCGCCCCGTCGCCGGGCGCTGACCGCCGTGACCTCGACGCGGCCGCCACCCGGAACGAAGTCCGGCCGCCGGGCGATAAGCCGCAAGAGGCCTTGCCCCACCGTGCCCAACCCCGCGACGCCAATGCGAAGCGATCGTTTGTCCTGACCGATCACGCGGCGCCTGCCGACACTGAATGGCCAAGACGGACGCCGATCTCACGATCGAGAAACCGCTTTATATTGCGGGCGGCCTGACGAATGCGATGTTCGTTTTCGACCAGTCCAATGCGGACAAAACCCTCTCCGTGTTCGCCAAACGCGACACCTGGAGAGACCGCGACATGAGCGTCTTCCATCAACTTCTTGGCGAAAACCATGGATCCTTGCGCCCGGAAGGGCTCGGGCACCGGCGCCCAGGCGAACATTGAGGCCGGAGGCGATGGCACCCGCCAGCCTGCGCGGGACAGGGATGAGACGAGGACATCGCGGCGGGAGCGGTAGATCTGCCTGATCTCGTCGACGCATTCCTGCGGGCCATTCAGCGCGGTGGCCGCAGCGACCTGGATCGGCGTGTAGGCGCCGTAATCGAGATAGGACTTGATCCGCCCCAGAGCGGCGCAGAGCCGGGCATTTCCCACCACCATGCCGACCCGCCAACCGGCCATGGCGTAGGTCTTTGAAAGGGAGTTGACCTCGACAGCCAAGTCGCGGGCCCCTTCGATCTGGAGGATCGAAGGGGGCGGGTTATCGTCAAAATAGATCTCTGAATAGGCCACGTCCGAAAGGATCAGGAGATCATGCCTCCGCGCCAGGGCGACGGCCTCGCTGTAGAAATCGAGGTCCACCCATTGGGCGGTCGGATTCGACGGATAGCTGAGGATAAGCGCCTTGGCGCCGCCGCTAGACGCCGCCGCGCTGACGCCGGACAGATAGGCTTCAGGGCTCAGGGCCGGGACATGACGGATGACGCCGCCCGCCATGATGAAGCCGTAGGCGTGAATCGGATAGGCGGGATTGGGACAGATAATGAAATCTCCCGGCCCCGTGATGGCCTGGGCGAGATTGGCGAAACCCTCTTTGGAACCCAACGTGGCCACGATCTCTGATTCCGGATCCAGGCGAACGCCGAACCGACGTTCGTAATAGGCCGCCATGGCCCGCCTAAGTCCGGTGATGCCCTTCGACACGGAATACCGACCTGCCTTTGGGTCCCGTGCGGTTTCAACCAGCTTTTCAACGATATGTGCCGGTGTCGGCATGTCCGGATTGCCCATGCCGAAATCAATGATGTCGACGCCCTCTCGACGGAGACGCGCCTTGAGCCGGTTTACCTCCTCGAAAACATAGGGTGGAAGGTCGTCGATGCGCGGGAATTGCGGCGTCATGGCGTCTGGCGATCTGGCTGGGGAGAGACGGGTTTCGCAGGTGGCGACGCTAATGGGGTCTGGCGGGAGGCTCGGCCGCCGCCCGCGCTTCCCGGGCGAAGACCTCGGCTTGCTCGGCATCATGAGGGTTTATGGGCGGGGGCGGAGCGGCCCGGGCTCGTCCGCTCTCTGCAAATGCGACACCGCCCTTGAGCGGAAGCCCGAACGTGTCTGGCGCGGTTGCCGCGACGACCTCTTGCCCCGCCTGACGAACGCTCAATACGGCTGCGTGGAACCCCGACGCCGATCTCACGCCTGCGGGCATGGGCGGAATAGCGCAAAAGCTCGGCCAAGCCGAGCTCTTATGGCTTTCCCGGTCTGCGGCATTGCGAGCGGCGGCGCCTCCGGTCCACGCCAGACTGAGGGCTAAAAGCCAAGTTGCAAAATCGACGCCGAAAGCCTTCATAAGGCAGAAACTCTTAGGCTAGGACTTTAGGTTGCGGAAGAGCGGCGGGCCTCCAGGAGGGGCGTATGGCGAAGAAACTGACCTCGACAGATGAGAGGAAGCGGAAGGGCCGAACGGCGAGCGCTCACGTTTCCGCCTCTGAGCCCCCGAGACAACAGGAGACGCCGCTCAGCTCAAGCGCATCCAGCGGAGCTCAACCCGCGACTCCGCTCTCCGAGGATCAGCGCTCAGTCATCGAGTCACTTTCGCTTAATCTGGCCAAGGCGGCCATGACCGCCCAGTCAGCGATCGCTCAGGCGACGATCAGGCAGGCGGGCGGCGCTCCTATTGGCCTCGATCCCATGCATGTCAGTGGGGCCTGGGGCGAGGTAATGAGCAAGCTTGCGGTGCAGCCCGAGAAACTGATGCAGGCTCAGGCCGACCTCTATGGCCGCTACCTTGACCTGTGGCGCAACACCGCCCTGAACGTCGCGGGCGAAACCCGCGCACCCGTTGCCTCTCCGGTCAAGGGCGATAAGCGGTTCCAAGATCCAGACTGGTCGTCCCCCGTCTTCGATTTGGTCAAACAGTCCTATCTGATCACGTCGAATTGGCTGAATGACTTGGTGGGAGGGGTCGAAGGCGTCGATCCTTTGACCCGGCGCCGCGTTGAGTTTTTTACCCGAATGCTGACGGACGCCTTTGCGCCCTCAAACTTCCTGGCTTCCAACCCCACCGCGCTTCGGACGCTGTTTGAAAGTCGCGGGGAGAGCCTCCTGAAGGGCATGGAGAACTTCGCTGCGGACCTTGAGCGAGGCGGAGGTCAGCTGGCCATCAGCCAGACCGATTTCGATCGCTTCGTTGTTGGAGAGAATGTCGCGACGGCTCCAGGGAGCGTCATATTCCAGAACGATCTGCTTCAAGTGCTCCAGTTCAACTCCACCACGCCCTCCGTGCGCGAGATCCCCCTCCTGATCTTTCCGCCATGGATCAACAAATACTACATTCTCGATCTTCGGCCCGAAAACTCAATGATCCGCTGGCTCACTGACCAGGGCTTCACCGTCTTCGTGGCCTCGTGGGTGAATCCCGACGCGACCTTGGCCGACAAAACGTTTGAGGACTATCTCCACCTCGGCATTTACGCGGCCCTGGGCGCCGTGCTCCAGCAGACGGGTGCAGCGAAGGCGCACACCGTGGGATATTGTATCGGCGGGACACTCTTGTCCTGCGCCCTGGCCCATATGGCCGCTCGCGGTGATGAGCGGGTGGCCTCGGCGACCTTCTTCGCTGCACAACAGGATTTCGCTGAAGCGGGAGATCTTCTGATCTTCACCAACGAAGCTTGGCTACAGGACCTGGAGGCTCGAATGGACGCCGCCGGCGGCGTCCTCCCAGGACAGGCGATGGCCGATACGTTCAACGCGCTGCGGGCCAACGACCTGATCTGGTCCTACTTTGTGAACAACTATCTGTTGGGAAAGGACCCCAAGCCCTTTGATCTTTTGTTCTGGAACGCGGACCAGACGCGCATGCCAAGAGCGCTCCACCTCTATTATCTGCGCAAGTTTTATATGGAGAACGCGCTATCGAAGGGTCGACTTGAGCTGGGAGGGGAACTCTTGGATCTCGGACGGGTCCGGACCCCGGTCTATGTCCAGTCCTCGCGGGAAGATCACATCGCTCCGGCCCGCTCTGTGTTTCGCGGCGCTCGGCTGTTCGGCGGTCCAACCCGGTTTACCCTGGCGGGCTCGGGCCATATCGCGGGAGTTATCAACCCACCATCCGCTCATAAGTATCAACACTGGACCAATGACCATATTCCTGAATCATTGGAAGCATGGCTCGCGGGTGCGACCGAGCACCCTGGGTCCTGGTGGGAGCATTGGGCGCAATGGCTCAGGCCGCTGTCGGGCGAAGACGTGCCCGCCCGAGATCCCACCTCCGGGCCCCTGCCCGCGCTTGAAGCCGCGCCAGGATCCTATGTGAAAGTCAGGTCCTGATTGGTCTTCAGGCCGACTGAAAGCGCAGGGCCACTCCATTGTTGCAGTAGCGCAGGCCGGTGGGCCGGGGACCGTCATCGAACAGGTGGCCCTGGTGGCTGAGGCACTGCGCGCAATGGTATTCCGTGCGCTCAACGCCGATGGCGAAATCCGCCTTAGTCGCCACGGAGCCCGGTATCACGCGCCAGAAACTCGGCCACCCGGTTCCCGAGTCATACTTCCATTCCGAGCCGAACAACGGCAGGCCACAGCCGAGACAGACGAAACGGCCGCGCCGGTGCTCGTTGAGTAGCGGGCTGGTAAAGGGACGCTCGGTGCCCTCACGCCGCATGACCATGTAAGAGGCTGGGGAAAGACGGGCGCGCCACTGGGGGTCAGTCAACTGGCGGTAGGATGAGCCGGCGAAGCGGTCAGCAGCGCTCGCTCCGCCAAACGGCAAAAGCGCGAGGCCGAAGGTCGCGCCGATCACGTCTCGGCGACTAGCGGGGGGAGATGACGACCACATGCCTTCTCATACGATCCCAGGTCGCCAATGGTTACCGCACGGATCTCACGCTTGCGTGATCAGAGCCCCTCGCCTTCCTCAAGGCCGAGCATCAAATTAAGGTTCTGAACCGCCGCGCCGCTCGCGCCTTTGCCCAGATTATCGAGGGCAGCGACAAGCCGGGCTTGTCCCAGCCGATCCGATCCAAAGACATACAGCTCCATATCGCTTCGTCCCGCCATGGCCTCCGCCTCAATAGCCGTGCGTGCGGCCGACTGCACAAGATCCATAACGCTGATGAATCTGTCTCTCTGATAGGCCCGGGTCAGGATTGCGTGGAGATCTCGAAGGCTAGGTCCGCCGGATAGCGCCGACATGTGGATGGGAACTTCGACCAGCATTCCTTGCGGAAATCGCGCCACCGCCGGACAAAACAGCGGCGGCGACTCAAGCCCCGCATGAATCGTCATTTCCGGCACATGTTTGTGTTCGAGATTAACGGCGTAGCTCCGAAAAGCGGTCGACGTCGAAGAGGCCGAGGCTGGCGCCTCAAACTCTGCGATCATGCTCTTGCCGCCGCCGGTATAGCCGGAGACGCCATGAACGGTGAGTCGGAGGTCGCGCGGCAGCACGCCGGCCCCGATAAGGGGGCGGACAAGGGCCAGGAACCCGGTGGGCCAGCAGCCTGGGTTCGTCACCCGGCGCGAGCTGGCGATGGCGGCCCGCTGTTCTGGCGCCAGCTCAGGGAAGCCGTACGTCCAGCCCGCCGCCACCCTATGCGCCGTGGAGGCGTCGATGACACGCACCTTCGGCGAGGTGATCAGGCTCACGGCCTCCCTTGCCGCAGCATCAGGTAGGCAGAGGATCACGACATCGGCCGAATTGAGCGCCTCAACCCTAGACGCAACGTCCTTGCGTCGTCTCCCGTCAAGCGACACCAATGAAAGGTCCGACCGTCCGGCAAGACGCTGGCGAATCTGCAAGCCGGTGGTGCCGGCCTCGCCATCGATGAAAACCCTGGCGGCCATGGCCCCCTCCCTCTGCGCCAAGCGGCGCGGAAGAGACGTCGCGAGGCGATCCTGGTCCTAGCGCTTGGAGAACTGAAAGCTACGACGCGCCTTGGCGCGGCCGTACTTCTTACGCTCCACCACACGGCTATCCCGCGTCAGGAAGCCGTAGGGTTTCAACACCGTCCGCAGTCCAGGTTCATAATAGGTCAACGCCTTGGATATGCCGTGCCGAATCGCGCCGGCCTGACCGGATAGACCCGAACCATGGACCGTGGCGTAGATATCGAACTGACCGAGGCGATCGGCGACCTGGAGAGGCTGAGCGATCATCATCCGCAACACAGGCCGGGCGAAATAGTCCTCATGATCCCGATCATTGATGACGATGCGACCGCGTCCAGGCTTGAGCCAGACCCGGGCCACTGCATTCTTTCGTTTGCCAGTAGCGTAGGCGCGCCCTGAGGCGTCAATCTTGGGTTCAACCGCAACCTGCGCGGTCTCGGCGGCGAGGCGCTGCAGAGCCTCCAAACCGTGGGTCTCGGTCATCGGATCAGCTCCGGGCGTTCTTGGCGTTGCGGCCGGCGAAATTCACCAGCTCGGGAGATTGGGCGGAATGAGGATGCTCAGCGCCGGCGTAAAGTCGCAAATGAGTCATCTGCTGGCGCGCCAGGGGGCTCTCCTTAGGCAGCATTCGCTCCACTGCCTTTTCGAGCACGCGCTCAGGAAAACGTCCCTCAAGAACCTTGGCAGCCGTACGCGACTTGATGCCGCCGGGATAACCGGTGTGCCAGAAATATTCTTTCTGGGCGAGCTTGCGACCCGTGAACTTCACCTTGTCGGCGTTGATGACCACCACATGATCGCCACAGTCGACGTTAGGCGTATAGTCAGCCCGATGCTTGCCACGCAGACGCATGGCGATGAACGAGGCGAGCCGACCAACGACGACCCCTTCCGCATCGATCAGGATCCAGCGTTTCTCGACTTCGGCGCCCTTCAGGTGCTGTGTGGTCTTGGTGGTCATGATGAGTTCCACTGTTTTCGGGCATCGATCTTCGCACCAGAGGCCAAGACGATGGAGGCGGCCTGCTAGATCGAGGCCGTGGGCGTGTCAAGCCGTTGCTCCTGAATTTGGCCTCCGAGGGAGAGAAACAGCCGTATTTTTATATATTTAATGGCTACGGTAAAATATTACCCTAGATCCTCTGGGTGCGCCAAGCCAAGGCCACGCTAAGGGCGAACATCGCCGAGGCATTCACCTGGTGAACGAGCGCCAGCGGCAGGGGAACGCTCAGCCAGAGGGTTGCGACGCCAAGCGCGGCCTGCACCCAGAGGCCGACGGCGAGCGCCGTCGCCAGCACGCGGATCGCCGGCGGCGTTTGGCGCCCCAAAAACGCTCGGAGCGCCGTGACGCTTGCCGCAATGACCAGGAGATAGGCCATGACCCGATGGTTGAACTGAACCGCTGCAAGGCCGTGAAGAAAAGTCGCCCTCAGACCTTCTCTCCAATATCCCTCTGGAAACCATCGCCCGGCCATGAGCGGCCAGTCTCCGTCGATCAGACCCGCGTGATTGCCTGCGACGAGAGCACCCATCAGGCACTGCAAGAATAACCCGCCCATAAGGAGGAGGCCTGCCATCGCCCAACCATCTCGACGCTTCTGACTCACGGGGCCAAAACCCGCCTCAAGTGCGGTCCAGGTCAAAGCCCCAAGAAGCGTGAGCGCCAAGGCGAGATGCGTGGCGAGGCGCTCAGGCAGGACCGCCGTGCGACCCTCCAGCCCACTCTTGACCATCCACCAGCCGACAAGCCCCTGAAGGCCGCCAAGCCCGAAAAGAATGAGGCATCGCCCTAAAAGACGCGGCGGCAGACGACGCCAAGCCAGGAGTCCGATAAAAGGGGCCAGAAAGACAAGACCCAGGGTCCGCGCCAACAGGCGGTGTCCCCACTCCCACCAGTAGAGCGCCTGAAAGGCGCGCAGACTCATCCCCTCGTTGAGCAGTCGGTATTGGGCGCTATCACGGTAAAGGGCGAAAACCCGCAGCCAGTCCGCCTGGGTCATGGGGGGAACGACGCCGGAAATCGGCCGCCACTGGGTAATTGAAAGCCCCGACCCGGTCAGACGAGTGGCCCCGCCGACCGCGACCATTCCTAGAACCAACGCAGCCACGGCGAACAACCAGACTGCCGCGAGGCCTGAGCGTTCCAACGCGCCTGGGGCGTTGAACTGCCCCCGCGTCCCCTCAGTCACACCTGACATGCGAAACAACTCTCATGTTTTCCCGCGCCCGCCGCCGCCCGAAAGATCAGACAGCGTGGTCGGAGCGACAGGATTTGAACCTGCGACCCCTTGACCCCCAGTCAAGTGCGCTACCAGGCTGCGCCACGCTCCGTCGCGAGAAGGCGGACCTTATAGGGGCGGCGTATGGCGGGGGCAATCACCTCATGAGGCGATTTCCAGTCCAAATCCGCACCCAGTTCCAATCAGAGCAGAGGCGCTCAGGAGCGCCCGGCGACTCTGGCCTTGAGAACCTGCGAGGCGCGAAAACCGATCACCCGTCGCGAGGCGATGGTGGCCGCGTCTCCCGTCTTGGGATTTCGCCCTACACGCTCGCGCTTGGTACGCACCTGGAACACGCCGAAGCCTGACAGTTTTACCGCCTGACCTTTCTCCATCGCCGCGGCGATCAATTCGAGTGTGCGTTCAACGAGGCGCGCGGAGTCCTGACGCGTGAGGCTGACCGCGTCGTGCACGGCCTCGGCAAGTTCAGCCCGCGTAACCGTTCTCGACTTCATCCCTTCCCCCACAGACCGGACAACGGTTTGTCCGTCTCCCTGCCCTCAAGTCAAGGATTTCAGGCAAACTCTCATAGCCTGAGCGCGACGGCGCCCCAGGTCAGTCCTCCGCCCATGGCTTCAAGAAGGAGCAGTTGACCGGGGCGGATGCGACCATCCTCCACCCCTTGTGCGAAGGCCAAAGGAATCGACGCGGCCGAGGTGTTGGCGTGCATCGCCACGGTCGAGATCACCTTGGATTCCGGGATCCCCAAGCGCTTGGCCACGCCATCCAAAATACGTTGATTGGCCTGGTGCGGAATGAACCAGTCAATATCAGCGACCTTAACACTCGCCCGGTCTGCAGCCATAAGCACAGCCTCGCTGATATTGACGACGGCGTGGCGAAAGACCTCACGCCCCATCATTCGGAGATGGCCCACAGTGCCGGTCGTGGTCGGCCCACCGTCAACGTAAAGAAGGTCCTGCTTTTCGCCATCGCAGCGCAACGCAAATCCCAGGATGCCGCGATCCGTTCCCTCTCCGGTTCCAGATATGGGTTCGACGACAACGGCGCCGGCGCCATCGCCAAACAGAACGCAGGTGCCGCGGTCCGTCCAGTCCATCAGACGGGTCATGATTTCCGCCCCAATGACCACTGCGCACCTGGACAGGCCCCGCGCTACAAATCCGTCGGCGACACTCATGGCGTACACGAAGCCTGAGCAGACGGCTTGCACGTCAAAGCAGGGACAGACCGGGACCCCGAGCTTGCGTTGAACGATCGCGGCTGTCGCGGGGAAAGTCAGATCGCTTGTCGTGGTCGCCACGATGATCAGGTCTACCTCCTGGGGACGACGACCTGCGACCTCGAGCGCACGCTTTGCGGCTTCAACCGCCAGATCCGATGTGGCCTGATCCGGCGCCGCACGGCGTCTTTGGCGAATTCCTGTCCGCTCGAATATCCAGGCATCGCTGGTGTCGATCATTTTGGCGAGATCGTCGTTGGTCACGACCTCTTCGGGCAGATAGGCCCCGACGCCGGTGACGGCGCTTCTGACCACCGAACTCACGCGATCTGGCTTTCGGTTCCCGACGTTGCGTCAAGCCGGGCGCGGCGACCCAGAGTGTCGGCGACCTCGGTCAGAATGTCGCTAGAGGCTAGATCAGCCGCCAGCCGCACGGCGTGGGCGAATCCCCTCACATCGGCGCTGCCGTGGCTCTTCACGACGACGCCGTTGAGGCCAAGAAAGGGCCCCCCATTGATCGTGCTGGGATTGAGCCGTTCGCTCATTTCTCTCAAGGCTCCGCTCGCCACAAAAGCCCCCGCCATGGCCAGGGGACCTGCTGTAAATGTCTTCCGAAGCTCCGCGCGAAAAAACCGAGCGAGCCCCTCGGCCGTCTTCAAGGCCACGTTGCCGGTAAACCCGTCCGTGACCACGACGTCCACCGCGCCCTTGGCGATATCATCGCCCTCTACAAAGCCAAGATAGTTGATGTCCAGACTGGGGGATCGAATCAATCGGTCCGCCTCTCGTACCTCTTCATGACCCTTATCGTGCTCGACGCCGACATTGAGTAACCCGACGCTCGGGCGCCCTCCCCCGTGCGCCGCACGGTGATAGGCCGAGCCCATGATCGCAAAATCGACCAGCCGTGGCGCGTCACAGACCACATTGGCGCCGACATCGAGGACGGAGGTCATGCCGTTAAGGGTCGGCCAATTGGCGACGAGCGCTGGCCTCTCAAGGTCGCCGATCATCCTCAGAACGAGCCGTGAAATCGCCATCAGAGCCCCGGTATTTCCCGCCGACACAGCGGCGCTTGCCTCACCGGTCCGTACGCTCTCCACCGCGTTCCACATCGAGCTGCCCTTGCCTCTCCGCATGGCGTGGGCAGGCTTGGCGTCCATCGCGATCACGCCATCGGCCGGGCGGATCTCGATCCTGCCCTGTGCCCTGGGCAATTTCCGGATAATCGGCTCCAGGGCTTCGGGATCGCCATGCGCTAGGAAACGAACAGAGCTTCCGATCAGTCCGGCAGCCTCGATCAGCGCTGGGAGCACCACAGAAGGGCCGTGGTCGCCGCCCATGGCGTCGACGGAAATCACCAGAGGGGCGGTCAACGCAACGGCTCCCTGTCCCTCAGGACCCCAAAACGAGCGCGGACGATACAAGGGCGCCGCAACGATGCAAGCCAGGCCGCGATCATGGCAGCAGGCGCTTAAGAGCCGAGAACGGTGAGGCGTCTATTTGCGATGGCGCGGGTTGAAAGGCGACTCCCGGCCGACGCGGATAGGGGGGCAGCGCAAGAATGAACTGCTCCCGAAGCATGGCCACGACATCGATCCCGTCGGCGTCCAGCAGATCCGGAGGGTCATCGGCCTGCAGGTCGACTTGAATTTCAACCCCAATCTGAAGTGGCGCGTGGGGACTCGCTGAAGGGAGTGCTGTGTAGCGGATATCAATCGTCATGTCGGCGGTGAAAAGCTCAAGGCTGATGCCGCAAGTGCGCGCGACCCTCGCATCCAGTCGACCGACAACCTCCAGCCCATCCCGCCAATCGGTCACGGAGAGGTCAAGATGAAGCGTCTCGATCTCCTCGAGGTCGAGTTCTGCGCCGATCGCCGCGCGCCACTCAGACGGAACCTCGCCCTGGAGCCGTCGCGGGCCGCCCCGCCACGGGAGAAAGGCCGGAATCGTGATCATGTCGTTTTCCAGACCAAGTCGCCAGCCATGACGTCGACCCCGGGGATCTCAGTCAACTGAACCCAACGCGCGACGATGCGGTCCGCGATTCGCTCCGAATCGGCCGTGGGCAGGGTCCGCGCGCAGAACGCACGCAAAGCGGTCGTATCGGGAAGCTCCATAAGCGCTTCGCGCAATCCTTTGGCCCTTCCATAATAGGCTTCGCCCAGGCGTTTCATTCGCCGCGCCATGGATATGTCCGAGACCCCCATCTCTCGCATGGCGCCGTCGAGGTGGCTAAGGAAGCGATCAAACAGGGCTTGCCCCTGGATCTCCCCCTCGCGCCCCTCTGCGCGCAGGCGCTCGATGAGCAAATTGAGGTGCAGGGTCAGCAACTCGAATCGCCCTTCCGGCGTATCGGGCGCTCCCAGTTCGACGTAGAGGGACCTCTCCCGTGACGCGGTGACGGCGATCGCGTGCAGGCGTTCCGCCCTTTGACTGATCTCCCGCTCCCGCTTCCTTCGGCTCCACACAATCGAACACCCCTTCGATCCTAACGACGCCTTCGTCGCAGCCAAATCGTTTGAATTAGTCAGGCGGCCGGATTAGGTCAAAACCGGTTGCGGCCCCAGGGCCTAGATGGATGTCTCGATGCGCGCCTTGCGAACAGCTCTACTGGCCAGCCTCGTTATCACAGCGGTTTATGGCTGTACGCCTGTGAACAGCTATGAGGGATTTCAGGTTGTGGACAACAAGCCCTCGGACGTGAAGGCGGGCGTCGACACCCGCTCCACCGTCCAGGCTAAGCTCGGCTCTCCGACTGAAATCGCCACCTTCGATCATAATGAGTGGTTCTATATCACGCAGGTATCGAGCCAGACGGGCTTCTACCAGCCCCATATCGACAAGCGCGACGTCACCGCAATCACCTTCGCCAAAGACGGCGACAAGGTCGTCCAAGTGCAGAACTACACCCTGAAGGACGGCCGCGTGGTTGCCTATAACGACCATGTCACGCCGACGCGTGGACGCGAGATGAGCGTCCTTGAGCAGCTTCTGGGCTCCATCAGCGCAGCTGGCGCCCTGCCGCCCAATCAGGTCAACTCGAACAATCACGGCAATCCCGGCGGTCCCTGAGCGGTTCAGACCGATCGTTCTCGCCTGATCCGACACCCGACAAGGGGGCGCCGCCTTTGGCGTTACGCCCCTTCTTTGCTTTGACCAGAGCGCATCGACGAGAGCGCGCAGGATCGACGCGCTACCACCAGGTCACCCGTCATGCGCGGTCCCCGAGATCTCGAGGACCGCGCGACATTCCCGCCTGTCAGGCCGCGCCGTGCGACAGCACCGCCAGCAGCAACAAGGCGACGATATTGGTGATCTTGATCATCGGGTTCACGGCGGGCCCAGCCGTATCCTTGTAGGGATCGCCAACCGTGTCGCCCGTGACCGCCGCCTTGTGCGCCTCCGAGCCCTTGCCGCCGTAGTGACCTTCTTCAATCAGCTTTTTAGCGTTGTCCCAGGCGCCGCCTCCGGAGGTCATGGAAATGGCGACGAAGAGACCGGTCACGATCACGCCCATCAGCATGGCGCCGAGAGCCGAAAAGGCGTTAGCCTTGCCGGCCAGGGCTTGGATGGCGAAGAAAAGCAGGATCGGTGACACCACGGGAAGGAGTGAAGGGACGATCATCTCCCGAATGGCGGCGCGGGTCAGAATGTCCACCGCACGGCCATATTCCGGCTTGGTCTCATAGGTCATGATCCCGGGGTTCTCCCGGAACTGACGCCGCACCTCAGCCACGACGCTCTCCGCCGCCCGACCCACAGCAGTCATGGACAAGCCGCCGAACAGGAACGGCAGAAGGCCGCCGAAGAGAAGCCCCACCACGACGTAAGGGTTCGAGAGGTCGAACGCGACGTCGCCGAGACCCGCGAAGAACGACCCGGCCTGGGCGTTCGCCGAGAAGAAATGCAGGTCCTGGGTGTAGGCCGCGAACAGCACCAGGGCTCCAAGACCGGCCGAGCCGATAGCATAGCCCTTCGTGACGGCCTTCGTGGTGTTGCCGACGGCGTCAAGAGCGTCGGTGGAGACGCGGACCTCAGCCGGCAGTCCCGCCATTTCCGCGATTCCGCCGGCATTATCGGTCACCGGACCAAAGGCGTCCAAAGCCACAATGACGCCAGCCAGGGAGAGCATGGTGGTGGTCGCGATGGCCACCCCAAACAGCCCCGCCAATTGGAAGGTGACGATAATGCCTCCGATGATCACGAGGGCCGGGGCCGCCGTGGATTCAAGTGACATGGCGAGGCCCTGGATCACATTGGTGCCGTGACCAGAAACCGAGGCCTTGGCGATGGACTTCACCGGCCGAAAGTTCGTGCCCGTATAGTATTCCGTGATGATCACGATCAGCGCCGTCACGGCCAGGCCCGTCAAGCCGCACCCGAACATGGACGACGCGGTGATGAGCTTGTCGCCAGCTTGGACACCGGACGCCGGGACCAGCGCATTGATCACGAACCAGACCGCCCCGGCGGACAGGACGCCGGTCACAATCAGGCCTTGGTAAAGCGCACCCATGATGTTGTTCGAGCGGCCAAGGCGCACAAAGAAGGCGCCAATGATCGAGGTGACGATACATACGCCGCAAATCGCCAACGGGAGCACCATCATATTTGCGACGGCATCGCCTGAGGTGCGAAAAAAGATCGCGGCGAGAACCATGGTAGCCACCGTCGTGACCGCATAGGTTTCGAACAGGTCGGCGGCCATGCCCGCGCAATCGCCGACATTATCGCCGACATTGTCCGCGATCGTCGCCGCGTTACGCGGATCATCCTCCGGAATGCCGGCCTCGACTTTGCCGACCATGTCGCCACCCACGTCGGCGCCCTTGGTGAAGATCCCGCCGCCAAGACGCGCAAAGATCGAGATCAGCGAAGCGCCGAATCCGAGCGCAACGAGAGAGTCGATCACCTCGCGGCTTGTCATGTCCAAGTGCATCGGCCCAGTGAGGAAATAGAAATACGAGGCCACGCCGAGCAGCGCAAAACCTGCAACCAGCATCCCGGTCACCGCGCCGGATCGGAAGGCGAGCGAAAGCCCGGCGGCGAGGCTCTTGGACGCCGCTTGGGCGGTCCGCACATTGGCGCGAACCGAGATCAGCATCCCGGCAAAGCCCGCAGCGCCGGACAAAACGGCCCCGATCAGGAAACCGATCGCTTCTGTCCGACCGATCAGAACCCACAGCACTCCCAGGATAACCACACCTACAAGGCCGATCGTCATGTACTGCCGCCGAAGATAGGCCTGCGCGCCTTCCTGGATCGCCGCGGCAATCTCCTGCATCTTCGCCGTACCGGCATCTGCGCGCATCAGCATCAGGGACTGGACGACGCCATAGGCCACGGCCAACAGGCCAGCGGCAATCACAAGGGTCAGGACATGACCGATAGCCGAACTCATCTTCGACAAACCCCCTATAGCGTCGGAGCGACCGGGGTCGAATAACCCCACCCCGCGCAAGGCCACGAAAGAGCGAAACAGCGCCCCGAAGCCGGGCGGTTTCGCATGAAGAGGCGGCAATGCCGTCAAACGCGCCCGGCGTCAACGCGCATACATGAGATCACAGCCCTTGCGACCGGCCAGGTTCCAAGATCAATGCCGCCAACCGCCCTGGACGTCCTCGACTGGTCCCCCGCGAAACGACGCCTCCACCCACTTGCCATCAGCTTTGGGAGTCGAAAAAGCGCCAAGCGCCACCACGGGCGTCCCCGATTCGAGGCAGGCCAGGCGGAAGGCGTCAAATGCCGCCGGCGGCACCGCGCAGATGAGGGCGTAGTCATCGCCGCCGGTCGCCAAAGACAGGCGAGCAGCCTGCTCGTTCTCCTGGGCCGCGCACCAGGCGGCGGCGGCGAGAGACAGGGGAAGCTCCTCCAGTCGGACCCTGGCGACGCAGCCGCTCGCTTTGGCGAGATGCGTCAAATCCGCCAGAAAACCATCTGACACATCAATCGCCGCGTGGGCATGCGCCAGAAGCGCATTGCGAAGGGTTAGCAAGGGTTTCGGCGTGCGATAGTGACTCGCCAACTCGTCGCTGGGGTCAGAGATGGCGCCCTTGGCGGCCAATAGGCCCAACCAGCCGTCGCCTATGGCGCCGCAGACCACAACGAGGTCGTCCGCCCGCGCTCCGTTGCGCAATACGCTGCGGCCGGCCTCAGCCCACCCTAACACCGTCGCGCTGAGTGTCAGCGGACCGGGCGTCGCGACCGTGTCGCCTCCGAGCAACGCGACTCCGAACAGGACTCCATCCTCGTTGAGGCCTTCAATGAAGGCGTCGCGATAGGCCCAGGGTCGGTCCGCCGGCCATGCCGTGGTCAAGAAGTAACCGAAGGGACGTGCAGCCTTCGCGGCCAGATCGGACAGGCTCGTCCTCAACAGTCGGCGGGCGATCGTCCCCGGGTGTTCACCTGGGAGGAAATGAACTCCCTCGACCATGGCATCGACGGAAATGACGAGGTCAAACCCCTGCCGCGCCGGGAGCACGGCCGCATCGTCGCGAAGACCCAAAGCGCGCGGGTCGTCGAGGGTGAGCCCTCGGATCCTGTCGATCCAGTCGAATTCGTCAGGCGGCCCAGTCATCGCGCGCGAGCCGGTCCAACAGGCCATTTATGAATGCCGTCTCGGCGCCAACGCCAAAGAACGATTTTGCCACCTCGACATACTCGTCGATCGCGATCTGCGCAGGCGTCCGGTAGTGGCCTCGGAGTTCGTGCACGGCGCACCTCAGAACCGCCCGAACCGTGGCGTCTAGCCGGTCTAGTCGCCAGCCCTCGGCCAGCCGCCCGGTGATCTGAGCGTCGATTTCCGATCGCTCGGCGACGACGCCACGCAACAGTTCGCCGAAGAAGAGTTCATCCGCATCCGCCAAGGGCCGTTCTTCAAGATCGCGCCCGAACCGGTGCTGATCAAACTCCCGGATGACGGCCTCGACGCCAGCGCCGGTCATCTCCATCTGGTAGAGAGCTTGAACGGCGGCAAGTCTTGCCACCGAGCGCGCCTGATGTGGGCTATGGGTCACGCTTTCTGCCCGCCCGATCTCGCAGAGGCCTCACCCCCGTCATCGGTAGAATCCTCTCCCAGCCACTCTTCGCCCAGGAATTGCACGAAGTCGTCGGTCTGGCGAAAATCTCGGTAGACGGAGGCGTAACGGATATAAGCCACGTCATCGAGCTGCTTGAGGGCTCGCATGACCATCTCCCCGACCACATGCGACGGCAGCTCCGTCTCGCCAAGGCTTTCGAGCCGACGGGTGATGCCGTTGACCATCCTCTCAATGCGTTCGGGATCCACTGGCCGCTTTCGCACAGCGACGGTAATCGATCGCACCAGCTTTTCGCGGTCGAATGGCGCGCGACGTCCCGACCTTTTGAGGATCGTGAGCTCTCGAAGCTGCACACGCTCGAACGTGGTAAACCGACCTCCGCACTGCGGGCACTGCCGCCGCCTCCGGATCGCCGCTCCATCTTCGCTGGGCCGGCTGTCTTTGACTTGGCTCTCGAGTTCTCCGCAGAAAGGACAGCGCACCGTTCAGTCCCTGTAGATGGGGAAGCGTCGGGTCAGAGCCTCAACGTCAAATCGCACTCGCCGTTCCACAGCCGCGTCGCCGCCCTCGCCGCAGCTCGCCAGGCCATCAATAACGTCGGCGATCCACTGGCCTACCTGGTGGAACTCCGCCTCACCAAAACCGCGCGTGGTCCCAGCCGGCGTACCCAGGCGCAGACCCGACGTGATCGCCGGAGGTTGCGGATCAAAGGGTATGCCGTTCTTGTTACAGGTGATTCCGGCCCGCTCCAGAGCCGCCTCGGCCGCCTTACCCGTCACGCCCTTGGGTCGCAGGTCGACCAGCATCAAATGGCTGTCGGTGCCGTTGGAGACGATCGCCAGACCTCGCGACAACAGGCTGTTGGCCAAGGCTCGCGCCGTGGTCACGACTCGCGCGGCATAGGATCTGAATTCAGGCTGCAATGCTTCGCCAAAGGCCACGGCCTTGGCGGCGATGACATGCATCAACGGCCCGCCCTGAAGGCCCGGAAAGACCGCCGCATCGATCTTCTTTCCAAGCTTGAGATCATTGGACAGGATCATGCCGCCGCGAGGGCCCCTGAGGGTTTTGTGGGTCGTGGTCGTCACCACATCGGCATAGGGAATCGGGCTAGGGAAAGCGCCGCCCGCCACCAGCCCGGCGAAATGAGCCATATCGACCAGCAGTTTCGCGCCTGCCTTATCGGCGGCGCGGCGAAATCGGGCGAAGTCGATCGTACGGCTGTAGGCCGAGCCGCCTGCAATGATCACCTTCGGCCTGTGAGACTCCGCGGCCTCCTCCATCGCATCGTAGTCAATCAACGAATCCTGCGGCCGAACGCCATAGGAGATCGGTTGAAACCACTTTCCCGATTGATTGACCGATTTGCCGTGTGTGAGGTGCCCGCCAGCGGAGAGGTCCATGCCCATAAACACGTCGCCAGGCTGCATCAGGGCCATGAATACCGCCTGATTGGCCTGAGATCCCGAATGCGGCTGCACATTTGCCCAGGCGCAGCCGAAAAGTTCCCGAGCCCTGGCGAGCGCGAGGCTCTCTACCTCATCGACCCACTCGCAGCCCCCGTAATAGCGACGCCCTGGGTAGCCCTCGGCATATTTGTTCGTCAGAACCGAGCCCTGAGCCTCGAGCACTGCGCGCGAGACGATGTTCTCAGAGGCGATCAATTCGATCTGGGTCTGTTGCCGGTTCAGTTCACGACCGATCGCCGCCGCGACCTCCGGGTCCTGAACCTTGAGAGGGGCATCGCAGAGCCCGCGCGACTCAGAGACACTATCTTGGGCAAGACTCACGGGTTTCCCTCACGGATACGGACAACACCGTCCCGATCCGCAGGCGGCGCGACTGTCGCCAGCGATTGTCGAGACGAGGATCTCAGGCGGCCCTTCCGCCCAGCCGCTGGATATTACACCGCGCCCACAATGCCTCCAACGCCGCCACCAGATGATCCATCATGGCGTCCGTATGAAATGGGGTCGGTGTGAATCTCAGCCGCTCGGTTCCTTTGGGGACAGTCGGATAGTTGATCGGCTGAACGTAAATCCCGTGGTCATCCAGGAGGACATCCGAGATCAGCTTACAATGCACAGGGTCGCCCACCAGAACCGGGACGATATGACTGACCGAGGGCATAACTGGCAAACCCGCCTCGGACAGGCGTCGCTTGAGCGCTGTCGCGCGCTCTTGATGACGCGCGCGCACCTCGTCATGGACTTTGAGCCAGCGGATGCTGGCAAGCGCCCCTGCGCTCAAAACCGGCGGCAGCGATGTCGTGAAAATGAACCCGTCCGCGTAGGAGCGGATAGCGTCGATCATGATCGCATCGCCGGCAATATAGCCGCCCATGACGCCGAAAGCCTTGCCAAGGGTCCCCTCGATGATGTCGATCTGCTCGGCGACGCCATCGCGCTCTGAGATTCCGCCCCCGCGGCGCCCGTAGAGGCCGACCGCGTGAACTTCATCGAGATAGGTCAGCGCCCCGTAGCGTTTCGCCAAGGCAACCGTGGCCGCCAGATCGGCGATGTCGCCATCCATGGAATAGACGCTCTCGAAGGCCACCAACTTCGGCGCCTCCCGCGGCGCTGCGGCCAGAAGGCTTTCGAGGTGTTCGAGGTCATTGTGCCGAAAGATGTGGCGCGGCCCGCCGCCATTGCGAATGCCGGCGATCATGGAATTGTGATTCAAGGCGTCGGAAAACATGATCAGTCCCGGCAGGACCTTCTGCAGGGTCGAAAGCGTCGCCTGATTGGAGACATAGCCTGATGTGAATAGCAGAGCGGCCCCTTTGCCGTGGAGTTCGGCAAGCTCGCGCTCCAGCTCAACATGATAGGACGTCGTCCCGGAGATGTTCCGCGTGCCGCCCGAGCCGGCGCCGGCCTCGTCCAGAGCGGCGTGCATGGCCGCAATCACCGCGTCATTCTGCCCTTGACCCAGATAGTCGTTCGAGCACCAGACCACCACATCGCGCAACTTCCCCGCAGGCGTGCGCCAGACCGCATGCGGAAAATCGCCGCGCCGTCGCTTGAGATCGGCGAAGACCCTGTATCTGCCCTCGTCGCGCACCTGGCGCACGGCGTTCTCAAAAGCAGCCTTGTAGTCCATGATCGCCGAGGCGGCCTCTCTCGTCTGCAGAACCTTCCACCCAACCGCAATGCGAACCGCCTGGGGGCTCAAAGGTCCCCTGCGCGTCCTCGCAGAAGCTGCATTAGGGCCGAAAAGTCCTTGTGGCCATAGCCCAAAGTCTCAAACAGCGCATAGATCGCCTGAGCCTGGGCTCCCAGCGGTGTCGCCGCGCCGACCTTCGCCGCCGCCTGTTGGGCTAGTTTCAGATCCTTGGACATGAGCGAAGTCAAAAAGCCGCCCTCATATCCCCGGTTCGAGGGAGCGCTCGGCGCCAGCCCTGGCCAGGGGCAGTAGCTCGTCAGCGACCAGCACTGCCCCGAGGAGTTGCTGGCGATCTCGAAGAATCGTGCGGGTTCGAGGCCCAGGCGCTCGGCCAGAGCGAAGGCTTCGCCGACCCCAATCATGCTGATGCCTAAAAGCATGTTGTTGCAGATTTTCGCCGCCTGACCGGCCCCGGCATCTCCGGCATAGGTAATCACACGGGCCATGGGTTCGAGCGACGATTTTACCCTTTCGAACAGCAACTCAGGGCAACCGACCATAAAGGCGAGACTTCCCGTCTCAGCACCCGCCACGCCCCCTGAGACCGGCGCATCCGCTGCGAAAAGTCCGACCTCAGAGGCTTCTCGGGCGAGTTGCCGCGCGGAGTCCACGTCTATCGTTGAACAGTCGATCAGCAGCGCTCCAGTTCGCACCTTCGGGATGAGGGCGTTGCGCCACACTTCGCTCACCTGCGCCGCCGCGGGCAACATGGTGATGACAAGATCGACGTCAGTCGCTGCCTCCGAAGCAGACGTCGCGATTGCGCATCCGGCTAGGCGCGCCTTCTCAACAGCGGTGCTGGAGAGATCGAAAGCCTGCACGCGCGCTCCGGCTCGGACAAGATTGGCGGCCATGCCAAGACCCATGTTTCCCAGGCCGATAAATCCAATTGATTGAGACATTCCGCCTCCCACGCGTTCAGAATCCGGGTCTAAAGACGCGTCATAGGCCCCGGCTCCGGCTTCGTCAGGACCAAAGTCGTATCCGCGCGCCAAATCGATTGACGCGTAGCGGGGCCGGAGGTTGTCGTGTAGGTCTCCGCATAGGCGGGGCGATCAGTCACCCGAAATCGCTCCTGACTGCGCCCTATTCACCGAGCCGAGCGCCGGATTAGGGCTGTCGGGGGGGACGAACGGCGCCACATTCAAATGCGGGCGGCCCCTGAAAGAGGTTGGATTTTTGTCCATGAGCGAAATCGCCGTCGAGCCGCCCCCCATCCGGGCCGTGGTCGCGCCGGTCACGCCGCTTCAGCAAAACTGCACCATCGTATGGTGTCAGAAGACCCGTCGCGCCGCGATCATCGATCCGGGCGGGGAAGTCCCTCGCCTGCTTCAGGTGCTCGTCCAGCAGAACCTGGTTCTGCAAACGATCTGGATCACGCACGCCCACCTCGACCACGCGGGCGGCGCCGCCGAACTTCAAGCTGCGACCGGAGTCCCTATCGAAGGCCCTCATCGCGACGACCAGTTCTGGATCGACGGATTGGAGGAGGCTGGCCAACGCTGGGGCATGCCGGAGGCCCGGGCGTTCACCCCCTCCCGGTGGCTGGATGACGGTGACCGTGTTGAGTTGGGCGAGACGGAGTTAGAGGTGCTGCACTGTCCCGGCCATACGCCCGGCCACGTGGTGTTCTTTCACCGTAAGGCCCGCTTCGCCCAGGTCGGGGATGTGCTTTTCGCCGGTTCGATCGGGCGGACCGACTTTCCTCGTGGCAGCTACCCTGATCTCATTCGTTCGATCACAACCAAGCTCTGGCCTCTGGGCGAGGACGTGACATTCGTCCCAGGCCATAATCAGATTTCGACTTTCGGGGCCGAGAGGCGCTCGAATCCCTTTGTTTCGGACGAAGCTCTATCCTCCAGCTAGCGCTCCCTCCACATTGTCGACACGTTCCTTTCCCGCCAGAAACGCAAACGCCACATTGCGTCCGCAGAGGCTGACATCGATGAACGATCCTGCCGCTCATGCATTGGGGACAGACATGCCAGTCGAACACATTCTCCTTGTCGACGATGATCCAGGTATAAGGGACGTGGTTTCTGAATTCCTGTCCCGCCACGGATATGATGTGGAAACGGCGGCTGATGGCGCTGAGATGGAGCGGGCGCTTTCTAGAAAATCTCCCGACCTTGTTGTGCTGGACCTTATGCTGCCGGGAGAGGATGGACTTTCGATCTGCCGTCGCCTGGCTCGGCCCGAGGGACCAGCGATCATCATGCTGAGCGCCATGGGCGAGGAAACCGACCGGATCATCGGTCTGGAATTGGGCGCCGACGACTACCTTCCCAAGCCGTGCAATCCTCGTGAGCTCCTGGCCAGGGTGCGTGCGGTTCTGCGCCGTCGTCGCGATGCGCCCTCGCCAGATGGGACATTGGGCGCCGCGTGCGAGTTCGCGGGCTGGAGGTTAGACCTCGTGCGCCACGAATTGCGATCGCCTAACGGCGTCGTGGTCAATCTGTCGAGCGGAGAGTTCTCCCTCCTTCGAGCGTTCGTTGAACATCCTCAGCGCGTTCTGACCCGGGATCAGTTGCTGGAGTATGCCCGCGGCCCCCAATCCGATGCGTTCGACCGCGCCATCGATGTGCCGATCAGCCGACTCCGGCGGAAATTGGAGGATGGTGGAGGCTCCGTGGAGCTGATCCGCACGGTGCGTAGCGAGGGCTATATCTTCACGCCGAAGGTCAATCGAACATCGTGATGCCAGCCCTCAGGCTGCCGCTGTTTCTGCAGACGCTCGGCCTGATCATCATCAGTCTGGCCGTCGCCCAGACCTTGTCGGTGATCTTGATCCTCAACCTTCCTCCGCCCCGCCCACAGGTTTACACCGTCCCGGAGATGGCTAATGCGATCCGGAACGCCGAGGCAACTGGTGACCCGGACCTTTCGGGATTCGAGGCGCACCTCATCCCCGGCGCCCCGAGGGCCAAGACGGTGGCCGGGCGCAGGAAGCGATTTCGCGACGACCTGGCCGCTCAACTGGGGCGGCCTGCAGATACGATCATCATCGACCAGAAGCCCGCCCCGTTCATCGCCTTCGGTGTGCGCCGACCTCCGCGTGAGTGGCTCGTCGAGGCGCCTTTGCCGCTGCTGATCGATCGCTTCTCCATCGATGTCCGGCAGCCATCGGGTCAATGGCTCGTGGTTGGTCCTCGTGCGACAGCGTTCGGCATTGATCCCTGGCAGGAGCGGCTCCTGGTTATTCTCGCCCTGTCGCTGATCGCCGTGGCGCCTTTGACCTGGCTGTTTTCACGCCGGATCGCTGCGCCGATCGCGGCGCTCGCTGCGGGTGCGGAGCGCCTAGGTCGTGACCCCATGGCGCCCCCCCTCGCGCTCTCGGGCGCGGCCGAAGTATCAGCCGCCGCCGCCGCATTCAACGAAATGCAGGCCCGGCTTCGGCGCTATGTGGACGAGCGCATGGGCATGTTAGGCGCCATCGCACATGACCTTCGCACACCGCTGACGCGGATGAGGTTCCGGGTCGAAAGTCTGGATGACGGCTTAAGGGCGAAGCTTGTGCGGGACATCGATCAGATGGACGCGATGGTCGCCTCGGCGATGGCTTTCATCCGGGACAGCTCGACACCGCATGAGCGCCGCAAGCTCGAAATCGCCTCGCTCGTTGAAACGGTCATGGACGAGGCCGCTCTGACCGGGGCGGACGCCTGGGTGGAGCGGGCCGAGCGCGTGGTCATTGAGGGTGATCCCCTGGCCCTGAAGCGGCTGGTCGTAAACCTGGTGGACAACGCCCTCAAATATGGCGCCGCCGCCCGCGCCAGGGTCGGGCGAGAAGGGGGGATGGCGGTCATAGAAATTGACGATGACGGTCCGGGTGTGCCCCAAAGCGAAATCGAGAGAGTGTTCGAACCTTTTCACCGCGTGGAAAGCTCTCGAAGCCGGGAAACTGGCGGGATCGGCCTCGGGCTTGCCGTTGTGCGCGCCGTTGCCCGGGGCCACGGAGGCGACGTCGTGCTGAAGAACCGCCCCCAGGGCGGACTTCGGGCGCGGGTAACCATCCCCCTCCCCCAGACCACCGGCGCCTGATCAACAAGGCCGATCTCCGATCGCGCAGCGGTCCTGGGCCTGGGGACCCAAACGCTCACGCCGAAGCTTCTGAAGCTCACAAAAAGTTTTGCTGGGGTCGAAGCAACCGGATCGCATCTCGTCAGTTATGACCTTGGGCGCTTCACTGCGCCGGTTGCAGAGGGAGTTCAGGCCCATGGGTCAGTCCTCGGATGGATCGAAGATTCCGAGTCGCCGCGGATTCGCGGCCATGGATCCGGAGCGCCGCCGGGAAATCGCGCGCCGCGGTGGCGCGAGCGTCCCGCGTGAGAAGCGCAGCTTCACGATGAACAAGGACCTGGCCGCGACAGCCGGTCGCAAGGGCGGCGCCGCGTCTCGCGGAGGTGGTCGTAAGCCCTCCGCCGTGTGAGGGATGCCGCAGCGAAGGCCGAACGCACGGCCTGGAAGTCGGAAGGCCACGGGGCCCGGTCGAAAGGGTCATTAGGGCCGGGATCCCAACCTAGGGAATCAACAGGACCCGCCCCACCGCTTGGCGACCCTCGATATAGGCGTGGGCCGCCGCCGCCTCGCGAAGCGGAAACTCCCGATCGATCAGCACCTGCCAGTCCCCGCGTGCGGCCTCATCGATGAGTCCTTGAATGAGGTTGTGGACGCGGTCGGAGCTGATCTCCGCCCCGAGGAAAACGCCAGTCAGCGACCTGTTGCCCCCCATGAGCGTCCCTACATCCACCGTCATCGGCTCACGCCCGGCCGCGCCGACCATGGCGATTCGTCCCCGATAGCCCAGGCACAAGATCGAGGCTTGGAGGGTCGCCCCCCCGACAGAATCGACAACGACGTCCACCCCCTTGTTATCGGTCAGGCGCATGACGCTCTGAACCGGGTCCTCCAGGCGGTAGTTCACCCCGTGATCCAGCCCTAGCGGCCTCAGGCGCTCCAGACGTTCATCGCTCGATGCCGTCGCGATAACCCGCGCCCCGGCCCTTTTGGCGAGTTGAATGGCCGCCACCCCCACACCGCTCGCTCCGGCCTGGACCAGGACCGTCTCCCCGGCCTTCAGTCGCCCGGCCTCAAACAGACATTCGTGGGCCGTGCCAAAGGTCACTGGGATCACTGAGGCGAGCCGGGAATCAAACCCCTCTGGGATCGGCCAGGCATTACGGGCCGGGACCGATCGAAGCTCCGCATGCGAGCCGAAGGCATCGGTCGTCGCCACCTTCTGTCCAAGCTGGAGATGGGTGACCTTTTCGCCAACGGCGACGATCTCACCTGCGGCCTGATATCCGACAATGTGCGGACGGTGTGCAAGCGCCCCGCGGGCGCGGTTCAAAGTATCTCCGCCCTCGATGCTGATCGCTTCCACCCGGATGATCACGCCTGAGGGACGACAGACGGGGTCTGGAACCTCCTCGTATCGCAAGACCTCCGGGCCGCCGTTTTCGTAATAGACCGCCGCCTTCATCATCCTACCTCGCCGGTTTCGCGCCGTTCGCGCCTGTCACCATGCCTTCGGCTCGCCGCCCCGTCGCCATCATCGGATCATGCGCGATGTCCGCAGGCCCGAAGCCCCTTGTCCAGGCGGCGAATTCCAAACACACCCCATCGGGATCGAAAAAATAGACCGAACGCACAAAGACGCCGTCGTGGACCTCGGCGCTAACTTGCATCTCCGAGTCGTCGTGATTGAGAACCGGTGAGAGCTTGACGCCCTTGGATTTCAGTCGTTCGCAATAGGCATCGAACTTGTCGAGCGGAACATTGAAGGCGATGTGGTTCATGGAGCCATGCGCGCTGACCATTGAGCCGTGACCCGGCAGGTTCGCTGCGCTCGCCACACCCGGCGCCGCCTCCGGAGCTTCGGGAAACCAGAAAAAGGCCAAGCTATCGCCGTTCCCGATATCGAAGAAGAAATGCTGCCCCATGCCATGGGGGAGATCGATGGTCTTTATCAACGGCATGCCCAGGACATCACGGTAGAAGGCGACTGTGCGAGCCATATCCTTGCACACCAGGGCCAAGTGATTGACCCCGCCGAACTCGAACTCGCGCTCGTTCATGGGTCGTCCCTCACCCGCCGTTGATGCGAGTTCCGACGCTAGACCCGCGCCCACGGAGGGTCCAGCCATCCGCAAGGTCAATCGGCAATCCCTGAAGGCGGCTGGCGCGATCAGTTGTGCGATAAGGGGCCATGGGCTAATGACCGCGCTTCCTGAATGGAACCGGGCCAATGGCCCGCCCGCCGGGGGCAAGGTGACGTGGCCGAGTGGCTGAAGGCGGCGGTTTGCTAAACCGTTGTACGGTATAAAGCCGTACCGAGGGTTCGAATCCCTCCGTCACCGCCAGACGCTCAAAAACTCCGTGCGAGTTATGGGGCTGAGCCCGCGTCGTGCGCTGGACCTAGGGAACAGCATGAGTCGGAAGGGCTCTTCGAGGGGCGTCGCATTCATAGCCCGCGGCGGATCAACGCGACCCTCCAGATCCGCGACGCGCTAACGAGTCGGATCGAACATCAGGACCCGCAACGTCCCTGAACTCGCCTTCGACCGTTCGTTCGGGGTAGCCGGAGCCTCGGCGTCGTCCACGGCGACGAACACTGTTCCCGAAGCCGGATCGACGACCAACTGTTGTTTGCCCAAGGCCGTTCGGAACGGCGCGAGCGCCCGGTACTTGTCGGGCAGAACTTGCTGATACACGGTTATATCGCCGTCCGCCCCGCTGGCGCTGAACAGTCGACGATGCCTTGAATCGAAGGCGACGGAGTCGACGTCGCGCCCGATGGCCAGTTCCG
>JAKBBV010000056.1 GCA_021808285.1 Pseudomonadota bacterium
CGAAAGTGCCGCCACCGAGGTCATAGACAGCGATCTTCTTGCCGTCGTTCTTTTCCAAACCATAGGCGAGGGCCGCCGCGGTCGGCTCGTTGATGATGCGCAGAACCTCGAGCCCGGCGATCTTACCGGCGTCTTTGGTGGCCTGGCGCTGAGCATCATTGAAATAGGCCGGAACGGTGATGACCGCCTTCTCAACCTTCTCGCCCAAGTGGGCCTCGGCGGCCTCCTTCATCTTCTGTAGAGTGAAGGCCGAGATTTGCTGGGGCGAATAGTCCTTGCCGTGGGCGCGAACCCAGGCATCGCCGGTCGGCCCCTTGACGATCTGATAGGGCACCATGCCCTTGTCTTTATCCACCATGGGGTCACTGAAGCTGCGACCGATCAGGCGCTTGATGGCGAAGAAGGTATTTTCCGGGTTGGTGACAGCCTGACGCTTGGCCGGTTGCCCGACGAGGCGCTCGCCATCCTCCAGCAGCGCCACCACGCTCGGCGTCGTGCGCACGCCTTCCGCGTTTTCGATCACCTTAGGCGTCTTGCCATCCATGATGGCGACACACGAATTTGTTGTGCCAAGGTCGATGCCGATAATCTTGCTCATGACTGGTCTCAAAACTCCGTTTGTGGCGAACGCACAGCTGGGCCTTCTGGTGATATGAAGCGCCAACGACGCTGCTGTTCCCGATGTCCCAAGCCCTCACCGGTACGCGGAGCGACCCGACCCCGGCCAGCGCTTTGGACGCCTGCTGCGACGCGGCTCCGGAGAACCGAAACGCGCCGCGGATCGGATATGGGTAGGTCCATCGGCGTCGCAAGGGCGTTGGAGCGATCCGTCCGAATCTCATGGTCGTGAATCCGTCACACTCTCCTCCCGGCGCCTTCGGAATCGAGGGGCTGCGCCTCTGCCCCGGGATGGTCGCGCCGGACGACCAGGCGGCCCTCGTCGTCGAGGTGTTCGCCGCGGCCGCCCTCGCGCCCTTCCTCCGGTACGCCACGGCCTATGGCGGTCGGATGAGCGTGGAAATGACGAGTTTCGGTCCGCTGGGATGGACGAGCGACAGCCGCGGGAGACGCTATCGATCCGAGCATCCCACCACCGGGCGGCCCTGGCCAGCCATGCCCGCTGCGCTTTTGGATATCTGGCGGCGGGCGACCTCGCTGGCGACCCCGCCCGACTCCTGTCTGGTCAATCTCTATCGAGGGTCGGCCAGGATGGGCCTGCACCAGGACCGCGATGAGGTCGACCTGAGGGCGCCTGTGGTTTCGATATCCCTGGGTGACAGCGCCCGGTTCCGCCTGGGCGGACTCACTCGCCGCGCCCCCACGCGCGCCATGACGCTGCATTCCGGCGATGTGGTCGTTCTGGCCGGTGCGGCCCGCCTCGCCTTCCACGGCATCGACAGGATCTTACCTCATACCTCCCGCCTGATCCCAGAAGGAGGGCGGCTCAATCTGACCCTGCGCCAGGCCGGACCGAGCATCGCCGGAACTGCCTTGGTAGGGACCAGATGACGCTTGTCGGTCGGACGGATTGCGCGGCATGCTCCAGCTCGACCACCAGACGAGGCGACCATGAGCCTGCTTTCCGCCCCTGAGGCTGCCGAGCCTGGGAGCCAGAACATCAGTCGGCGGACCGTCGCGGGGGCGTTTTTCACCGGCTACGCCCTGGCGGCATTGTCCGCCGAGGCCGAGCCCATTCGCACGAACGCCGAAGGGCTGGTCATCGAGACGGCGTTCCTCTCGCCGCCGGACGGCTTCCAGTTGCCGGCCTATGTGGCTCGGCCGCGGGGAGTCGGACGGTTCCCGGCGATCCTCGTCAATTCCGAGATCTTCGGCGTTCACGACTATATCAAGGATGTCTGCCGGAGACTGGCGAGGATGGGTTACGTGGCGATCGCGCCGGCCTATTTCGTCCGCGTCGCCGATCCCGCTCCATTGTCCGACTTTCCGGCCATCATGAAAATCGTCCAGGCCGCGAGCGATCCGCAGGTGATGGGCGATGTCGGCGCGGCCATCGCCTGGCTGAAATCCCAACCCTTCGTCGATGGCGCCCACCTCGGAGTGACCGGGTTTTGCTGGGGCGGCGGAGTGACGTGGCTCGCCTGTGAGACCTACCCTCAGTTCAAGGCCGGCGTCGTCTGGTATGGCAAGATGGTCAGACCCCCTGGCGCCGCAGACGATCCGCGTCGCCTCTGGCCCGCAGAGCATGTCGCCGACCTGAAGTGCCCAGTTCTCGCCTTCTATGGGGCCAAAGACCCACTCTCTCAGGGCGCACCGGCGATGCGCGCGGCCTTAGCGACGGCCGGCAAGGCAGAGCAGGCGGAGATCGTCATTTATCCGGATGCGGGCCACGGCTTCCACGCCGATTACCGGGCTAGTTACAATGCCGCCGACGCTGCCGACGCCTGGCGAAAGCTGAGGCAATTCTTCGCCGACCATGACCTGAAGCCGGAACGCGATCGCAGATCTGGGGGATCGTGACCGCGGACGCTCAGGTCTTCGACGGCAACGGCCAGGGTGGACGGCGCATGAGAAACCTGGAGTCTGGCGGCAGCTCAAAATAGTCGCCCCAGCCGCCGCCGCGGAGGATCGGCTCGGCGGCAAGGGTGTCATAGACCCCCTCGACGATAAATCGCCGGTCGACATGCACCCCCACGACTTCGCCAAGAACCAGCCAGGAAGGGACCTCGACGCCGGCGGCGCTCTTCAACTGTAGGATCTGAGCGACGCGGCATTCGAAATTCACTGGGCTCTCAAGCACCCTGGGCGCGGCCACCAGCCGCGACGCGGCCTTGGTCAGGCCGGCGAGATCGAACTCATCCACGTCATCGGGAGCGGGAGCGCAACTGAGGTTCATCGCCTGCGCCAGGGGCCGCGTCGCCAGGTTCCAGCAGAATTCACCGCTTTGCGAGACATTCGCCACGGTGTCCTTCCAGCCAATCGATGAGAATCCGACGATCGGCGGGGTGTAGTTGAAGGCGTTAAAGAAACTGTAGGGCGCCAGGTTGGCCGTGCCGGACGGCCCCAGGGTCGATACCCACCCGATGGGTCGCGGCGCGACCATGGCGTTGAACGGGTCATGAGCCAGTCCATGACCCTCGCGGGGCTCGTAGAAATGCGAAGTCTCGTCGGCCATTCAGACCCTCCAGACACGAGCCATAATATCAGACGCCGACCAGATGAGCGCGACGCTCTGGCGCGTTTCTCTTGCACCTCGGCATCTTGTGTCAATAAAGACCGCCAAGAGGGGCTTGATGGCTCAAGAATTCGTCAACCATTCCAGATCGACCTCTAGAGAGTGCGCCCATAGGTCTTGAAGCGACAGATATCAGCTTTCTGCAACGGCTTGTTTAATGATCAAAAGCAAGTTAGACGGAATTCCCGCTCATTGAGGTATGAAATGGAAGACGCAGTTTCTCAGATGATCGTTGAAAAAACGGGTGAGATCGTAGCCGCATTTGTTTCAAATAATGAGACATCGATGGCGGATCTCCCGGAGCTCATTCAAGCCGTTCACCGCGCGCTCATGGGTATTTCGAGCGGAACTCCGGAAGCGCCGCCGCGCCGGGAACCCGCAGTGTCGGTGCGTCGGTCCGTCACTCCGGACTTCATTATCTGTCTTGAAGATGGTCGGAAGTTCAAGTCTCTGAAACGGCATCTTCGGAC
Organism: Pseudomonadota bacterium; assembly: GCA_021808285.1. GTDB lineage: Bacteria > Pseudomonadota > Alphaproteobacteria > Caulobacterales > Caulobacteraceae > Acaudatibacter. The sequence goes on from JAKBBV010000056.1 coordinate 3,664, forward strand.
CAAATACGGAATGTCTCCCGATGAATACAGGGCCAAGTGGGGCTTGGCCAAGGATTACCCCATGGTGGCCCCCAACTACGCCGCCGCACGCTCGGCGCTGGCCAAGACCATGGGGCTCGGCAAGGGTGGCCGACAGGCGCCGCGGGGAGGGCGCGGTCGCCGCGGCAAGGCTGGCTGAGCTCACGGAAGCTTCCGCGATGAAGGCCCGGCGGGAGGCTCCCGCCGGGCCTTTTTGTATGGGGCCCGCCTCCCGGGGCGCGGCTTCGCGCTTCGACCCCCGCCGCGGCCCCCTATGACACGCTACGGATTGAGGTTGTCCGTCTGGCGAATGAAGGCCGCGACATTGTCGTGGAGCTGCTTCAGGGCCGCCTCGTGGGCGTAAACCATGTGTCCGGATTGATAGTAATGGTACTCAATATTGGACTGCAGAGCCATTGGGATCTGCAGATGGTGCATTTCGTACCAGCCTTCATAGAACGGCGTGGCTAGGTCGTAATATCCGCCATTTACCATCACTTTGAGGTTGGGGTCGTATTTCATGGCGTACGCAAGATCAGGCATGACATTGCGAATGTCCGGAATGCCGAACGGAGCGCCCGGCGGCTGATGCGGCGTGGACCAGTACTGGAACACCTCGATTTCGGGCTTATAGACCCTCCCCTCGCCGAACTTCAGGTCTTTGCGCACATAGTCATTGAAGTCCGAGACGTAGGCGGAGCTGATCGACGCCGATTGCGGATCGTATTCAGCCTCCTTCTCAAGGACGTCCATCGCCGGCCCGGCGAAACGGGTGTCCAGGCGACCCGCGACATCCCCTTCCGAGCTGAGGAGTTCATGGGTGAACATACCCTGAGTCACGCGCAGATCGGCCTTGAGGATGTAGTCCACGGGCAAGCCGGTATATTTCGCCAACTGCGCGGCCACGGCCTGTCGGTGGGTCGCGTCCAGGGTGGAGCCCGCCTGAAGGGCCAAGGCATAGTCGGTGGTGGCGAACTTCTCCACCTCGGCGAGGAAGGCGGTCAGGTCAGCAGGCCGCGAGCCGGGCAGCTTGTTGTGATACCAGGCCGTGGCCGCATAGGTGGGCAGCGCGGTGATATAGGCCTCGTCGGTTCCCGGGTTGGCCTCCGGATAGTCAGCGCTGAGGTCGAAATTCAAGATCTGGGAGAGCAGGATCACGCCATTGAAGTCGAGGTCGTGCTCCGTCTCCAGATCGTTGACCAGAACGGCGGACCGCGGCGTGCCGTAGCTCTCTCCAAAAAGATATTTGGGAGAATTGTATCGGCCATACTTGCCCAGGAATGCGGTGATGAACTCGGCGAAGGCGTGGGCGTCGGCATCCATCCCGTAGAAGGCCTTCTCCTTGTCCTTGCCGGCGATACGGCTAAAGCCCGTGCCCGGCGCGTCGATAAACACGAGATCTGAGGCGTCGAGCAGACTATAGGCGTTGTTCACGAGCCCGTAGGGCGCGGCGGGCGTGTGGGCATCATCCTTGGTCACGACCCGGCGGGGCCCGAAGGCTCCCATGTGAAGCCAGACCGTCGAGGAGCCGGGACCGCCGTTATAGAGAAAGGTGATCGGCCGCTCTGCGGAGGGCGCGCCTTTCTTGAAATAGGCGACGTAGAACATCGACGCCTCAGGCGGCGCCTTGTCCGGATCCTGGGCGTCCTTATCGTCAGACTTGATCCCGGTATCCTGCCAGCCTTTGGGGTGAACGACGAGTGTGCCGGCCACCGCCTGATAGGCGATTGTCTGACCGTCGACCTGGACCGTGCCCTCGGTGGTCGAGGAGGTCGGCGCGAACAGCCCGTCAGCCGTCGGCGGCGGAGCGCTGGCCGCGGATTTGGCCTCATCCGGCTTCGTTTTGGCGTCGGTCGCATGGGCGGCGGCGGAGACGAGCGCGAGGGCGCTGGCGGCGAGAAGCAAGATCTTCGGTTTCAAGTTTTGCCCTTTTTTGAAAATCGGTCGGTTCCTGACTCCGCGCCTTTAGACTCCAGCGTCATCGAAAAAAAGAGGCGCGGGGTCCTCAGACTCCGGCGCCCGCGCAACGTCACGCCGCACGGGTCGAGGGCCCGGCCCGGCCAGAGGGTCTGGGAGGAATGATCGGCAAGAGAAGGCGGGAGGCATGGGAGGCGTCGAGATGCAGGGTGTTGCGCGCGGTCTGGCGCGTCAGGTCCCCGCCCTCCGGACCGCCGGTGTTCGGGTTGACGTCGAAATGCGGGAAGTTGCTCGATGAGACGTCCAGCCGGATGCGGTGACCCTTCTTGAACAGGTTGGAGGTCGGGAAGGCCGAAACCGTGACCTCCGCGATCTCCCCTGGGGAAAGTACCTTCGGTTCGGACCAGGAATCCCGATAGCGCGCCCTCAGGATCCCGTCCGTGAGATTCATGGCGAACCCTTCGGGATAGTCCTCGTTGGGCGGGTAGACATCGATCAGCTTGATGGTGAAATCCGTGTCGGGCCGATCCGAGCTGACGAAGAGCCGCGCCTCAATCGCTCCCGTCACCTCCACGTCCTCGGTCAGAGGTTCGGTCTGAAAGACCAGCACGTCAGGCCTCGCGGCGAGCGGCAGATAGGGCTCCCTTGAACCGAAAAACCGAGGTCCCTCGACCTGATCGAAGGCGCCGCCGACCATGACCGGCTTGCCCGAGGTGATGGTCCCGCCAACACTTGGAACCGGGTGGTTAGGGTCGAAATCATAGGAAATCCCCGGTGCTTCGGCCGCGGGCCGGGCGCGGTCGAGCTGCCCGTCGCCGTGCAAGTGGAAGGCGGTGATCTGAGTGTCAGGGATCGGCCAGTCAGCTTCAGCGCGCCACCGCCCGCCATGATCCATACGGCCCGCCGCATTCCGCCGCCCGCTACCGCCCCCCATAACAAACAGGCGCACGGCGGGCTCTTCGGCGACGCCGTTGCGCTCGCCCTTGAGCCAAGCGTCGAACCACCTCAGACGCAGACTTAGAAAGTCGGGCGCGAGATTGCCATCTACCGGCGCCGCTGAGCCGAAATCCACATCCCCGGCATAGGTCAGGGTCCGGTCCCCATGGGTCCATGGGCCCAGGATGAGCCGCACCGGACCTCGCTTACGCGATTTGAGGCCGACATAGTTGGTTGTCGCGGTGCGCGGATAGGGATCGTACCAGCTCGACATGTGGACCATAGCCGCGTCGCAATATGAGCCATAGAAGCCCTCGGCATAGATGCCCAGTTGTTTCCAGTAGGCGTCGAACACACCGTGACGCCACTGGTCGTATACGTAGTCCTCATAGTCTGGCGCCTCGCTCAGCGGCGACTGCCCCTTCTTCCAAGGCATGCGGGCGAACCAGGCGCGGATATCGATGCCTTTCAGCGCCCGAAGACGCGCTGGGTCGTTTCTGACTTCCGGACTGTTCTGAGCTTCCTGAAAGGCCCAGGTGACCTGCTTCAGTTCGAACGCCCCGCCCTGGCGGATGCCGCCTTGATAGGCATTGGCGAAGCCGCCACTGTCGACGAACATGGCCGCGACGCCCGGGGCGCCGGCGCTCCCCAGGGCGCCTTGGGTATGGGCCGCATAGGACAGCCCCATGGTTCCGATTTTCCCATCGCACCAGGGCTGGGAGACGATCCAGGCGCAGGTATCGTAGCCATCGTAGCCGTCGCTGAGATATTTGACGAAAGCCCCCCCTGAGCCATAGCGCCCTCGGCAATCCTGATAGATCACCACATAGCCGCGGCTGACGAAGAACTTCGCGACCTCGGCGCGGCTCATGGGCGTGGAGTTGGCGACGGTGATCTCCGAACGGCTGGGAATCGTCTTGCCGTAGGGCGTCCGCTCCAGAATCACCGGAAAGCGGCCCGGAAGCGGCGCGCCGGCTTGGGCGGGCCGGTAGACATCGGTCGCCAGGACGACGCCATCGCGCATGGGAACCATATGGTTCGACTCGAGGACCATTTCTGGCCCCACCGTCTCGGCCATGGCCCGGGCGCCAAAGACCCCGAGCGCGGAGAGCCAGACGCCGAGCCCACGGCGGGTTGGGCCAAGGAGAGACGTCATGATCGGCAAAGCCCTCTCATTCCATGCCCTGACGCCGCCCTGAAGCGAGGGCCTCGCCTCTAGACCGCGATCTGGGCGCCCATCTCCACCACCCTCCCTGGGGGAATGGAAAAGACTTCGCTGGGGTCCGCGGAATTGCGGCTCAGAGCTATGAACAACAAGTCCTGGAGCTTGCCAAACCCTTGGTCATGCGTCGACACGATCGTACGACGGCCCAAGAAATAGGAGGTCTCAGCCGGATCAAGGGTCACGCCGGGAATCGAGAAGGCCATGATCGCTTCGGGAATATTGGGCCGCTCCATAAAGCCGTAGACCAGACGAATGAGGATGAAGCTTTCGGACAGTCTCTCCAGGGTCCCGCGACTGGAGGGCGCGATGCGGGGCTGGTCCGCAGTGCTGACATTGACGACTAGATTGAGCTGATGAAGCACCCCGTTGTGTTTGAGGTTGTGCAACAGAGCTCCGGGAGTCAGGTCCGGGTCGGAGGTCAGATAGACGGCGGTTCCGGGGACCTGGTGCCTCGGTCGCCGGGCCAGGGAAGCCAGAAAATCCGTCAGAGGAATGCGCTCGCGCCGCGCCTTTTCAGAGACGATGGCGCTGCCACGCAGCCATGTAAAGATGACAATCGCCAGGGCCGACCCGATCGCCAGCGGCACCCAGCCTCCGGACAAAAGCTTGAGCGTATTGGCGCCAAAAAGGCTAAGATCGACCACCAGAAGCGGCGCGACGACGAGCGTCGTTCGCCACAGCGTCCATCCCCAAAGGCGGCGCACGACCACTGAGGCCAGGGCGGTGGTGACCGCCATCGTGCCGGTGACCGCAAGACCGTAGGCGTCGGCCAGAGAGTCAGAGTTCTTGAAGATACCCACGAGGAGAATAACGCCGGCCATCAGCAGAAAGTTGACTGTCGGCAGATAGATCTGGCCCGCCTGGTCTTCAGATGTCCGTCGCAGATTCAGGCGGGGCAGGAGGCCCATCTGCATCGCCGCGCTGGACAAGGAAAAAGCGCCGCTGATAACGGCCTGACTGGCGATGATCCCCGCCATCGTCGCCAGGACCACAAGAGGCACCCGCAACGCTACAGGCGCCGCCTCGAAGAACCAGTCCCGATCAAGCTGAGCGGCTCCGGGATGCAGGGCCAATTCGTGCAAGGCGGCGGCCCCCTGGCCGAGATAGTTGATGGCCAGGGCCGGAAACACGATGAAGAGCCAGGCCAACTGGATCGGACGGCGCCCGAAGTGGCCCATATCCGCATAGAGCGCCTCGGCCCCGGTGATTGTGAGCGAGACCGATCCCAGCACGAACAGGCCTATGAGGCCGTGCCCCGCGAGGAAGCGAAGACCGACCAGAGGGTTGATCGACAGCAGAATCCGAGGGGCTTGAGGGATGTGCAGCAGGCCCAAGGCGCCGATGGAGAGAAACCAGGTCAGACAGACGGGGCCGAACCAGGTCGCGACCTTCCCGGTGCCGCGCGACTGGGCGAGGAAGAGTGCGATCAGCACCGCCAGGCTGATGGCGATCTCCACCGAAGGGGTGATGGCGTCGCTGAGCCCTGGCGCGGTCTTCAGGCCTTCAATGGCGGATAGCACCGAAATCGCGGGCGTGATGATGGCGTCGCCATAGAACAGGGCCGCGCCGCAGACGCCTAGGATGAGAATGGTCCGCGTCCTTTGCCCAACAGCGCTCTGCGCCAGGGCCATCAGGGACAGAATGCCGCCTTCGCCCTTGTTATCGGCGCGCATCATGAACAGAACATATTTGATGGTCACCACGACCGTCAGCGACCATAAGACCAGCGAGAGGAGGCCCAGAACCTCTCCCTCGCCGACTCGGCCTCGCGCCGCCTGTTCGATCGCGGTCTTGAATCCATAGATCGGGCTGGTCCCGATGTCGCCGAAGACGACGCCGATGGAGCCCAGGACGAGGCCCGCAGTACGGCTCCTGGGAGCCTCGCCGCCCGTCTTTTCAGGGCCTTCGGCAAGCCGGGCGTTCATAGCCCAAGCCATCTCGAATCCCACCCGCCCCGGGGACAACGGTCCGGGCGGCCGGGGCGCGCGTCACGTGGGGAGTCTGCGTCGAAGGGCATCGGAAGGGGGACGTCCATCTTTGGGGCGACCGCTCTAGCCGTCACGGCGCGGGAAGGAAACCTCCCAACGGCGCGAACGATCGCGGGCGTTCAACCCCAAGGTCAACTCGACCATCGGCTTGACCGCGGGACCTGTAGCGCGGAAGAGATGGCGCGGCGAGGGTGTCGCAGGTGTCCTGATGATGGCGCGCTTGGGGTTTAGGTCCTATTTTCAGGACGATGGCCCGGGCGGGGATCGGAGATTGCAGGTGGCGGACACGCGGTGGATTGAGGAGGAGGAGCGCATCTCCGCGCCGTGGGGCCGGCCTCGTCGCGTCACATCCGCGGCCGAGTTGATGGCGGCCGCGCGTCGCCAGACCGGTCTGGATGATTTTGGGTCGGCCGCCGTGGAAGAAGCGCTGGACAAGCTCCAATACGCCTACCACGCCGAAGCGAACCTCAATCTGTTCGGACGTCTCGCGACGCGATGGGACAACCTGCGTCTGCTCAAGAACCTCCTCATTCTCAGAGACCGCGAGCGCGCGGACGCGACGATCCTCGGGCGGCCCGTGCAGGCCCCGATCTTCGTGCTCGGCATGCCTAGAAGCGGCACCACCTTCCTTCACAGTCTGCTGGCGGAGGACTCTGACAGCGAAGTTCTGCGCTGCTGGCAGGCGATTCATCCCTATCCAGATCACCCCGCAGCCGGCCGCGGGGCCGGTCCCGAGAGCGTCCAGAGGCAGTTCAGCTTCTTCAATTGGCTCACGCCGGAGTTGCGTAAGCTGCACCCATTCACGGCGCGCACGCCGCAGGAGTGCACCGAGCTCACGGGCCACAGTTTCCAGAGCCTGAGATTCGACACCACCTACGACGTGCCGTCCTATCGGCGCTGGCTTGGTCAGAAGGGTCATCTGGAAGCCTACCGCCTCCACCATCGGTTCTTGCAGCACCTTCAAGGGGAAGCGCCCAAGCGCTGGGTGCTGAAATCCCCGGACCACGTCTTCGCGATGGAAGCCCTGCGAACCGTCTATCCAGACGCGCGCCTGATTTTCGCTCATCGCGATCCGCTTAAGGTCCTGCCGTCAGTCGCTCGTCTGACCCAGGTTCTGAGACAGCCGTTCGCGCGCAAGGTCGACCCCATGGCGGTGGGACGCCAGATCGTCCGGGACTGGGCCTATGGCGCTCAGCGCATGATCGAAACCCAGATCGCCCAGACTTGGCCGGACTCACAGGTGTTTCATGTGCGCTACAAGGCCCTGACAGCCGATCCGCTGGCCACGATCGGCTCGATCTATGACCATTTCGGTCTCGAGTTGACGCCGGCCTTTCGCAGTCGACTGACAGGCGCGATCGCGCGCAACCCCGACGGCGGCTATGGCCGAAACGTTTATCGCTTCGAGGATTTTGGCCTCGATCCGGCGCAGGAGCGCGAGCGCTACCGCGCCTATGTGACGCATTTCGATGTCGATCTGGAGCACCCCGTCGCGTGACATGGCGATCCATCGCCGCCGCCGGGGCCGGCGCTGCACTCCTCCTCTGGCTGATAACGAAGGCAGGGCTGACCGAGGTCTTCGGGGCGGCCCTGAAGCTGGGGCTTCCAGGTTATGTGACCCTGCTGGGGTTCCAGGCCCTCCTCGTTCTGATCATGGCGATCGCCTGGGCATCGCTTGGGCGCGAACGCTCCACCGGCGAGCGGCCCGCAAAGGGTCCTCTGCTGCCTCTATCGAGTTTCATCTGGGGACGGCTGACGCGCGATGGCGTGTCTCAGGCCCTCCCCATGACCCAGGTCGGGGGGCTGGTGGTGGGTGGCCGGGCGCTGACCCTTGAGGGCATGTCCGGCGCGACCGCGACCGCATCGACCATCACCGACCTGGCCATCGAATTTTTGACGCAACTCCCGTTCGTGGGCCTGGGCGCAGTTCTTCTCCTTCGGCTCAAACCCGGAAGCCCTCTGGGCGCTCCGGTGCTCGCTGTCGTCGCCGCGCTAGGCCTCATGGCCTTGGGCATGGTCCTGGCGCAGTACTGGGGCGCGCACGGGATCGAACGCGCTGTCCGTCGGATTGCCGCCCGCGGGGCGTCGCATAGCGCGGCGGCGCCGGTCGCGGTGGCGCTGCGCGACATCGCCCGTCAGCCGCACCGTCTTGTCTTCGGCGCCCTCTTGCACCTCGCCGCCTGGATCCTGGCCGCCGGCCAGACCTGGATCACACTTCGCTGGCTCCATGCGCCGGTGAGCCTTGAAGGAGCGATCGTCATCGACAGCCTCGCGGCGGGGCTCAAGGCGGTGGCGTTCTTCGTTCCCGCGTCGCTGGGCGTTCAGGAAGGTGGACTGGTCATGCTCGGCCTGGTGTTCGGCGTGCCGCCGAGCGCGGCGCTAGCCCTTTCTCTGGTTCGCAGGGCGCGGGACCTGGGCCTGGGACTTCCCGCTCTGCTTGCCTGGCAATGGCGTCATGGGGACAGGATCTGGACGGCTCGAGGCGAACCCGACCCTGGCTCACAGCTCGTGTGAGGGGCTCATTGCCTCATCGCCTCGGTCCACTGAGACGGCGGCCCTATCTTGGAAGATCGCTCGTCCCCATCAGGGCCTCATCCACCGCCCGCGCGCACTGGCGTCCCTCGCGGATCGCCCAGACGACCAGGGACTGGCCCCGACGCATATCTCCGCAGGCGAACACCCCGGACCGGGATGTCCGGTAGCTGTCGGGGCTGGCCGCGACATTGCCGCGGGAGTCCAGAGTCACAGCCGCCTGGGCGATCAGATCATCGCGAGAGGGGCCCAGGAACCCCATCGCCAGCAACACCAGATCCGCTTCAAGCGTGAACTCCGAGCCCGAGATCTCAGTCATAGAGAGCTTGCCGTCCGGACCGGGCGTCCAGTCCAGACGGACACACTCCAACCCCGTCAGGCGTCCATCACGACCGAGCGCTCTGCGCGTCGCTACCGCGAAGTCCCGCTCGCAGCCTTCTTCCTGCGAGGAGGAGACGCGCATCTTGAGCGGCCAGTCGGGCCAGGTCAGCGCCTTGTTCTCCCGCATTGGCGGGGCCGGCAAAATCTCGAGCTGGACGATGGAGCGCGCGCCCTGCCGACGCGCCGTTCCGATACAGTCGGAACCGGTATCGCCGCCGCCGATCACCACGACCCTCCGGTCCTTCGCCGAAATCGTTCCTTGAGGCGCCGCCTCGCTCTCGGGGTCGCCCGCGACCCGGCGGTTCTGCTGGCGAAGAAAGTCCATGGCGAGGTGAATGCCGCTGAAGTCATGCGGCGGCAGGTTCAGGTCCCGCGGAAGCTCGGCGCCGCCGGCGAGAACCAGCGCATCGTGATTGGTCATCAGCGATATCACCGGCATATCGCGACCCACATGGACGCCCGGCCGAAAGGCCACTCCCTCGGCCTCCATCTGTCCGATCCGACGATCGATCAGACCCTTTTCCATCTTGAAGTCGGGAATGCCGTAACGAAGGAGGCCGCCGATGCGGTCGCTCTTCTCGAACACCGTCACCTCATGACCGGCCCGCGCCAGCTGCTGGGCGCAGGCCAATCCCGCCGGCCCGGACCCGACCACCGCAATGCGCTTTTGAGTCCGCCTCAGGGGCGGCTGGGGCGCGATCCAGCCCTCGGCCCAGCCGCGGTCGACAATCTGGCACTCGATGGTCTTTATGGTCACCGGCGCATCGTCGATATTCAGCGTGCAGGCGGCCTCGCAAGGCGCGGGACACACTCGGCCGGTGAATTCGGGGAAATTGTTCGTCGAGTGAAGGAGCGCGAGAGCCCGCCGCCAGTCGCCCTCGAAAACCAGGTCGTTCCAGTCGGGAATCTGGTTGTTCACCGGGCAACCCGAATGACAGAAGGGCACCCCACAGCTCATGCACCGACTGGCCTGGCGTTGAACCTCGCTGTCCGGCAAGGGCGTCACGAATTCGCGCCAGCTTTTCACCCGGTCCTCGACCGCGGCATAGGCGCGGTCGCGACGCTCCACCGAAAGAAAGCCCGTCGACGATCCCATCACGATCTCCTCAGGCCGCAGCAGCGGAACGCGGCGCCTGCGGCGCAGCCAGGAGCGCCCGCTGATAGTCCGTCGGCGTCACCTTGACGAAATGGCCGAGGGCGGTTTCCCAGTTCGCCAGGAGGGCCTTGGCCCGGGCGCTCCCGGTGTGCCTGACATGGCGCTCCACCAGCATTCGCACACGTTGCGCGTCGAAACGGAGCGGGTCGCCAAGCCCCGCGTCCCAGACGCTGGGAGCCTCGGACGCAGGCGCCATGGAATCCTTCGAGTCCGGTGCGTAGGACACGCCGGATAGCCCGACCATCGCCGGGTTGCACAGGTCCCGGAAGCGACCCCGGGGATCATAGACATAGGCGATGCCGCCGGACATGCCGGCAGCGAAATTGCGCCCGGTGTCGCCCAGCACGACCACAACGCCGCCGGTCATGTACTCACAGCCGTGATCGCCGACGCCCTCAACCACCGCCACGGCACCGGAATTGCGGACGGCGAAGCGTTCGCCCGCCACGCCCTCAAAATAGGCCTCCCCGGAAATGGCCCCGTAGAGGACCGTATTTCCGACGATAATGTTCTCCGCTGGGTCGCGGGTCGCCTGTGGAGGCGCGCGGACGATGATCCGGCCCCCCGAAAGCCCCTTGCCTACATAGTCGTTCGCGTCGCCGACGAGGTCGAGCGTCACGCCGCGCGCGAGGAAGGCGCCAAGACTCTGCCCGGCCGTCCCCGTGAGGCTAAGGCGGATGGCGCCGTCGTCCAGCCCGGCGTGGCCGCACCGGCGCGCGATCTCGCCCGACAGCATGGCGCCCACGCTGCGGTGAACATTGCGCACCGCGGACGAGATCTCCACCGGACCTTCTCCCGCCAGGGCCCGCGCGGCCGCCGGGATGAAGTCGCGATCCAGAACGCCGATATGGCTGTGGTCCTGCCGATCGGTGTGGGAGCGAGCCTCGGAACCCTCAGGGTGCGGGGCCGCGAACAGCCGCGACAGATCCAGTCCCGCCGCTTTCCAGTGAGAGGCGGCGCCTTGAACGTCCAACAGGTCCGACCTTCCGATCATGTCCTCAAGACGCCTGATCCCCAGGTCCGCCATGATCGCCCGCAGCTCTTCGGCGACGAAGAACAGGTAATTGATGACATGCTCAGGCCGGCCCGTGAACTTGGCCCGCAGGATCGGGTCCTGGGTCGCCACGCCCACGGGGCAGGTATTGAGGTGGCACTTGCGCATCATCACGCAACCGGCCGCGATCAGAGGGGCGGTGGCGAATCCGAACTCATCGGCGCCGAGAAGGGCGGCGATGGCGACATCCCGACCGGTGCGCAGGCCGCCGTCAGCCTGAACCGCGACGCGGGCGCGCAGCCCGTTCAGAATCAAGGTCTGCTGGGTCTCGGCC
>JAKBBV010000057.1 GCA_021808285.1 Pseudomonadota bacterium
TCTCCCAGACCGGGACGACGACGGTCCAGGGGGCGCTGGACGCCCAGGGCCCCAACGGTTCGGGCGGGACGATCGAGACCAGCGGCGGCAAGCTGGACCTCGGCCAGGCCCTGATCAACGCCCATGGCGGAACCTGGCTCATCGATCCCTATGATCTGACGATCGATTCCACGGCCGCGACGACCATCGACACGGCGCTCAACGCCGGCACCAGCGTGGTGGAGCAGACCACGTCCACGGGCGTCGCCGGCTACGGAACCTCCAACAGCTCCGGGGTCGGCAACATCACCGTCGCCTCGGCGCTGACCTGGTCGTCCGGCGCGACCCTGACGCTTGACGCCTACCACTCGATCCACGTCGACGCGCCGATCAGCATCACCGGCGGCGGCGGGCTGGTGCTCAAGACCAATGACGGCGGAACCGGCGGCGACCTCTATTTCGGCCTGGGCGACAGCGTCACCTTCGCCTCGGGCCAGACGGGCCAGAGCCTGACCATCAATGGGACGAGCTACAGCCTGGTCTACACCATGGCCCAGCTCCAGGCCCTCAACGGCAAGAGCGGCGCCTACGCCCTCGCTCAGGATCAGGCGCCGACGACCGCCTATGCCGGTTCGGTCGGCGGGGTCTTCAACGGGACTCTCGAGGGTCTGGGGCACACCCTCGCCGGACTGACGGTGAACGGGACCACGGGCGGCGACACCGGTCTCTTCTCGCAGGTCGTGGGCGGCGTCGTGCGCGACCTGGTGATCCAGAACGCGACTGTCTCCGGCGGAGCCTACAGCAATACCGGCGCCGTGGCCGGCTACATCAAGAACTCGACCCTGGCCAATATCGCCATGACGGGTCAGGTCTCGGGCGCCAAATATGTCGGTGGCCTGGTGGGCACGGCCAGCGGCTCGACCCTGGTCAATGTCATGGCCACGGGCTCCGTCGCCAGCACCGGCGCCTATGCCGGCGGCCTCGTCGCCTACGCCGAGCGCGGGTCATCCATCCGCGAAGCCACGGCCAATGTCGCGGTGAGCGCGGGATCCTATGCCGGCGGCCTGGTGGGCTTCGAGAACGGCGTCAGTCTCACCAATGTTCTCGCCATCGGCGCGGTCACGGCCGGGTCACACGCGGGGGGGCTGCTCGGCGGCGGCTATCTAAGCGCGGTGACCTTCTCCAGGGCGAATTGGAACGAGTATACGACCGGCCAGACTTCGTCCGCGTTCGGCGGGTACAGGGATACGGGCGCCAGTCTGCAGAGAGGCTATAATCCGTTCAGCGGCGACGCCCGTTTCACCGGCGGCCAGACCGATCTCTATCCTTATCTGTCGAGCTTCTATCCCAATGGGGCCCTTCCGCTGAACGGGATCGCGTTTCAGGACGCACGCGGCGGTGTGGCGGCTTCTGGATCGGCTGGCGCCGTCCTTCTCAATCTGGACATCAACGGGGTTAGGGTGGGTCTGGCGCCTACAGGCGCCGACGGCAGCTTCTATTTCCTGATCCCGTTGCCGCAGGCGCCCCCCGGCGCGACATTCCTGATTTCGACTCCCACCAATTCGGCCACAGGCATGCTTGCGGGGGCCGCGACGGGCGTTTCGCCCGCCATTTATGAATACTTTCCGATCAATCTCTATGGCGGCTACCTCCTGGGCCTCACCGAGGTTTCCAGTCTGTCGAGTGCGCCAACGACGAGTTCGGTGGTCGCCCAGGCCCAGGCCGCCGCACAGTCCGACCCCGCCGCATTGAGCCTGCTCGGCGGCCTCACCCAGGTCGGTCTTGAGGACAACGTCAACCGCCTGACGATCGACGAAGCGTTCACAGGCTCCAGCCTGAACCTGTTCGACATGTCAGGCATCATTGTCGGCGCTCCAGTCACCATCTCCAGCGGAGGCGTCCTCACCCTTGTCGCCGGCGGCGGCAATTCAGGGAGCGGCCTGCAGTTCAATGCTCCGGTGGCCGCCGACGGCGCGGTGGCCGTGACCTTGGACTTCAACTCCGGCGCCGGCGTCGCGAACACGGGCATCACCTTTGGCCTCGGCGACTCCCTCAGCTTCAACACCGCCACCGGCGGCGTCGCCGCGTCGTCCCAAGGCGGGTCCCTGACGATCAATGGCGCGACCTACACCCTGCTCTATTCCATGAGCGATCTCCAGGGCATCGCCAGCGGCGCAACCGGCGCGGACATATTCTCCGCCCTCGCCCATGATCTGGCGCCGATGGCCTCCTATTCGGGCCCGGTCGTGGCTTCGCTTTCCTACGGCGGCCTTGAGGGTCTCGGCCACCAGATCTCCGGCCTGACCATCAGCGCCTCAAGCGCCAACAATATCGGCCTGATCGGAAGCCTGAACCACGGCTATGTCCGCGACCTCGTCCTGACCGGCGTTACTGTCACAGGCGGCGCGAATACCGGAGCCGTGGTGGGCTACGCCTCTCAGAGCCATATCGCCAATGTCGCGGTCTCAGGAACCGTGACCGGCGGAAACAATGTCGGACTGCTGGAAGGCTACAGTAACCGTTCAGGTCTCTACAACAGCATGACCTCCGGCTCGGTGTCGGGCGGGACCGGCGTGGGCGGCATGGTTGGCAAGGTCAACTACGCCACACTCTACAATGTCGCCTCTTCCGCGGCCACGTCGGGCGGAAATGCGGTCGGCGGCCTGATCGGTTACGCCGCGGGCTTCAACGACATGTCCGGAGCCCTGGCCACGGGTCGAGTCATGACAACCGGGCCGAAATTCGGCGGCCTGGTCGGCGAGGTGAGTTCGAGCGGCGCTGTCGCGGGGAGATTGGGCTATTATGACCTCCAGACCACGGGGGTGAGCCCGAACATCAATTCGCACGGTTATTTCGGCAGCGGAGTGGGCACAGGCTACTCCTCGTCCCAGCTCCGCGCCCAGGGCTACAGGCCAAGCTACGCCTTCGGCGGCGGTTCCGGCGGTCTCTATCCCTATTTGCAATCCTTCTATCCCCATGGGGTCGAGGCCTTTTCCGGCCAGGCCTTTGTCGACGCCGCGGTCACGCCCGCTGGGGCGGGCGCCACAGCCGAAGGTGTGGTCAATCTGGACGTCGGCGGAAGCCTGGTCGCCCAGGGGCAGCTTGGCGCTGACGGTTCCTATTACATCGCCCTTCCGGCAGGGTCGGTCACGGGGGCGCAGTTCCTCGTCTCGACGGCCGCCAACAGCGCCGCCGCCACCGCCGCTGCGGCGACACTCGCCAATCTGACTCTCGCCAGCACGGAAAACACTGTCTCCGGCGACCAGGGCGGCGTCGACCTTTTCGGCGGCTATTTGACGGTAGGGACATCCGCCGTGACGCTGTCGGCCGCGCCGACGCTCTCGCTTGCCGCAAGTCAGAGCGCCGCCTCGACGGTCGCCGGGAGCGATGCGGTCGCCGCGGGCGCCATCTCCGCCCTGACCCAGACGGCCCTGCTCGCCCAGGGCGCCAGCTTCACCGTGGATAAGGCCGGCTCCGTCAATCTCCTCGTCGCGTCTCAATCGGGAACCCCGATCATCGTCGCAGCGCCCCAGACGGTGGCCGCGGGCGCCAGCCTGACGCTCGTCTCCGGCGACGCTCTGGCCATCGACGCTCCGATCACGGTCGACGGCGCCGGGACGGTGACTCTCGCCTATCTGGCCGATGCGGGCCCGGCCGGCACGGGTCTGACCTTCGCCCTTGGCGACTCAATCAGCTTCAACACCAGCACGGGCGCCGTAGCGACGTCGGACCAGGGCGGGCAGCTCAATATCAACGGCGCGGCCTACACCCTGCTCTACTCCCTGGCCGACGCCCAGACCGCCCTCGGCGCGAGCCAGAGCGGAGACTTCGCCATGGCGCAGGATTTCGCCCCGACCGCGACCTATGCCAGCGCCGTCATCCCGACGTTCAACGGCGTCTTCGAGGGGCTGGGTCACCAGATCGCCGGGCTCACCATCTCGGTCGTCTCCGGCCATAATGTCGGCCTTTTCGGCAACCTTGGGTCCAGCGCCACGGTCAGAGACCTGGTCCTGGCCGGCGGCAGCGTCTATGCGCCGCATTCGAGTAATGTCGGCGCCCTGGCCGGATACACCTATGGCGCGACGATCGCCAACATCGTCTCGTCGGCCCAGGTCACGGGCAAAACCAATGTGGGGGGATTGGTCGGATACCTCCATAGCGTCAACATCCGCGGCCAGTATGTGGGCTCTCTGGCCAACGCCATGAGCACCGGCGCGGTGAACGGTTATGCGAACGTCGGCGGCCTCGTCGGCTATCTCTATCGCGGCACGATCAGGAACGCGGTCGCGACAGGGCCTGTATCGGGTTACAAATATGTCGGCGGCCTCGTCGGCTACGCCAACAGCGGCCACATCTACAACGTCCTCGCCACCGGCTCGGTTGCCGCGACCAGCTATGGCGGCGGCGGTCTCGTCGGTGGATCAAGAGGCGGCAACTACATTCGCTCCGGCTACTTCGACACCAACACGACCGGTCAGTCCTATCGAGGCTATGGGACCGGGGTTTCGACGTCGCACCTGCAGAACAACCTCGTCTCCTACCGTGAATATTACGGACGCGGCTCGTCCTTCAACCCCCTGGGACAAGCCTTCGGCGGCGGTCAGAACGGGCTCTATCCCTATCTGAAGAGCTTCTATCCAAACGGCGTCGAGGCCGTGTCGGGCTATGTGATCTCCGGGCCGGGCGGCGCGCTCGTCGGGTCGGGGGCCAACGGTCAGGTGACTGTGAGCCTCGACGCGGGCGGCGGACAGGTCGGCGAGGCGGCGGCGGGCGCCAACGGCTACTACTACATCGCCCTCCCCGCGGGATCACTCGCCGGTGGGTCGGGCTTCGTGGTTTCCACCCCGGCCAACAGTGCGACAGGCATGGCCAACGCCGCCTCCCTGGCCACGTCGGCCTTTGCGGCCTCGGGGGACGCCAGCCTGGGCGGGATCGAACTGCTGGGCGGCTACCTCCTCGCCGGGACGACGGCGACGACTCTCTCGGCCGCCGAGGCCAGCCTGACCCTCACCGGCTCCCAGAGCCAGGCCGTCGCCCTCGCCGGCTCGGACTCCGTCGCCGCCACGGCCATCGGGGCCCTCAGCAACCTGGGCTATCTCGCCACGGGGACGAGCTTCACCATCGACCAGCCCCAGACCGGGGCGAGCCTGGTGGTCGCCGCAGCCTCCAGCACGCCCCTGACCGTCGCCGCGCCGATCACCGTGCCCAATGCGGGCGCCCTCACCCTGCTCGCCGCCGACTCCCTGAAGGTGAATGCGCCGATCGCCGTGGAAGGGGCCGGCGCGGTCAATCTCTATGGGTCCACGAGCAGCCAGGATCCGACTGCGGGGCTGTTCTTTGCCGCAGGCGACTCGATCAGCTTCGACACCTCCGCCGGGGCGGCGGCGACGTCCAGCCAGGGCGGAACGCTGACCATCAATGGTCAAACCGTCACTCTGCTCTACACCATGAGTGATCTTCAGGGCATCAACACCAAATACGGCGCCTATGCCCTGGCCCAGGACCTTGCGCCCACGGCGACTTACAGCGCCGCCGTGGTTCCGTCCTTCTTTGGCTCCCTGGAGGGGCTCGGCCACAGCATCACCGGCCTCAACATCTCCGCGCCCACGACCAACAACGTCGGTCTATTCGGCGTCCTCAGCGTCGGTGAGGGCTTCAACAGCGCCCCGGGAGTGCGCGACCTGGTCCTCTCAGGGGGCAGCGTCAGCGGCGGATTTAGCGTCGGCGCCCTGGCTGGCGTGGCAGATGGCGTCAACATCGCCAATGTCTCCTCCAGCTTAGGGGTCTATGGCCTGGGGAACGTGGGTGGCCTGGTCGGCGTTCTGAGCGGAATGGGTCCGCGATCGGCGAAGCTCGTCGACTCTACGGCCAGCGGCGCGGTGACCTCGGGGGCGAACTCCCGGGCCGTAGGCGGCCTGGTCGGTTATTCCCAGAGAGCCAGCATCATCGCCTCCTCGGCCTCGGGTTCGGTGAGCGGCGTCACCTATGTCGGCGGCCTGGTCGGCATCGCCGGCACTCAGAGCCAAAGCACCTCCGACTCCGCTTCAGGCGCAGTGAGCGGCCACTTCGGCGTGGGCGGCCTGATCGGTGAAATGAAGAACGCCGCCTATCTCTCCAATAGCTCCGCGAGCGGGGCGGTGTCAGGCTACCAGACCGCCGGCGGCCTGGTCGGCCTTGTGAGCCGTTCGCGTGTGCTGGACAGCTCGGCTTCAGGCGCGGTGACCGGCCATAGCTATCTGGGCGGTCTGGTCGGCTACGCCATCGACTACGGCGCCTATATCGGAAGCTCCCGGGCCACCGGCGCAGTGACCGGCTCCGGAACCGGATCAGCGGTCGTCGGCGGCCTTGTCGGCGGTATCGCCTATGGCGCCGAGGTCCAGGGCTCCAGCGCCTCGGGGGCGGTCACCGGCCTCAAGGCCGTCGGCGGTCTGGTCGGCGATGTCAGACATGCTTATGTCTACAACTCCATGGCCACGGGCGCCGTGGCGGGCGTTCAGCACGTGGGCGGCCTGATCGGCTTCTCAGGCTACGCCACCATCAGCAATGTCATGGCGACGGGCGCGGTCGCCGCCTCGGGCGCGACCGTCGGCGGTCTGGTGGGCTACGCCTATCAGGACAGGATCACCAATGCCGTCGCCATGGGCGCGGTCACGGGAGCCGGGCAGGTCGGCGGCCTGGTCGGCTATGCGACCAAGTCGAACCTTCAGAGCGTCCTGGCCACAGGGGCGGTCTCCAGCTCCGCCGGGGGCGCGGGCGGCCTGATCGGCGCGGTCTCCACGGCCGCGACCTCGGCGAACACCGTGACCAATGGTTACTGGGACACCCAGACCACGGGCCAGAGCGCCAGCGTCGGCGGGGGGACCGGCCTTGTGACCGCGGCCCTGCAGGGTGGCGCGGCAGGCGGCCTGGGCACGGGTCTCGCCGGCGGGACCGACGGCCTCTATCCCTATGTCAAGGCGCTGTTCCCCAACGGCGTCCAGGCCATCTCCGGCCTGGCTTTCAGCGACGGCGGAGTGACGCCCGCCGCCTCCGGCCTTTCCGGGGCGGTGACGGTCAGCCTGGATGCAGGGGGATCCCAGCTCGCCCAGGCGACCACCGGCGCCAACGGCTACTATTACATCCTGTTGCCTGCGGGCTCAGTCGCCGGCGGCCAGAGCTTCCTCCTCACCACCGCCGCCAATTCGGCCACGGGCGCGGCCAATGCGGCCACACTCGGGATCGGCGCCGGCCCCACAGCCTCGCCCAACCAGTCGGAGGTCGACCTGTTCGGCGGCTATCTGACCGCCGGGACCACGGCCACGACCCTCTCGGCCGCGCAGGCTGGCCTCACCCTCGCATCGGCTCAAACGGCGGGGACCTCGGCGGCAGGAACCGACGCCGCTGCGGCCGGCGTCCTTAACGCACTGACCACACTGGGCTATCTGGCCGAAGGGACGAGCTTCACGATCGATGAGGCCCAGAGCGCCAGCCGTCTCTTGGTCGAGACGGCGCTCGGTACGCCTCTCACCGTGGCCCAGCCCATAACTGTCACGAGTGGGGGGGCTCTCACCCTGAGTTCCGGCGGGACATTGGCCATCAATGCCCCGGTCACGGTGAACGGAGCTGGGGCCGTCGATATCTCCTATGAATTTGGCGGCGGGCTGACCTTTGCGCTCGGCGACAGCCTGAGCTTCAATAACGCCGACGGCTCAGTCGCCAGTCAGAGCCAGGGAGGCAGCCTGACGATCAATGGCGCTTCCTATCAATTGATCTACAACATGAGCGCCCTCCCCAGCCTTTCTGGCGGAAGCGCGGATGTTGCGATCGCCACAGATCTCAACCCAAGCGCCGTCTATTCGAGCGCGGTCATCGGCTATTTCGGGGGTCGGCTCGAAGGCCTCGGGCATGCCATCAATAACCTCCAGATCAACGCCCCGACGGCAGACCGCGTGGCCTTGGTCGGCGTGCTGAAGAGCGGTGGCTATATTAACAATATCGTGCTTCGCGGCGGCGCCGTTAAAGGTAACTATGGCGTAGGCGCTGTCGTTGGTTATAGTTATGGCGTTTTAAATCATATCGCATCTTCGGCTAGCGTGTCGGGCGCCTACAAGATTGGTGGACTCGCCGGAGAAGTTAGTGGTTCATTCAGTGGAATCTTTGGGTCTGTGGAGTCCGGCGCCGTCTCGGGTGGCTCGGCTGTGGGCGGCCTCATCGGCCTGACTCGTGGCGCGATTTCTCCCGTCTATGGAGCTGTTGTTACCGGCTCGGTTAGCGGAAACACAGGTGTCGGTGGCCTTATCGGAAACAGCGGAGGCGGCTATATCGGCCAAGTCCTCGTTACCGGGCCTGTTCATGGCAGCGGCGGGGTTGGCCCCCTCATCGGATCAGGAGCGATCGGCGCGACGCATCTTTACAGCGCCTACTGGGATACTCAGACCACGGGCCAATCGACGAGCACAGTTGGCGGCAAGGGTCTGACGACGGCTCAGCTCGGCCAGGGTGGCGCGACCCTTACATCAGGGCCGTTCGCCTTCGGCGGCGGCGCCGGCGGTCTTTTGCCTTACCTTGCGAGCTTCTACCCGAACGGCGTGCAGGCGCTGGAGGGGACGGCCCCAGTGGGCGCGCAGGTCGGCGTCTATGTGGGCGGCGGACTGGTCAGCGGCGGGCCGACCTCCGTCGGCGCGGACGGGTCGGTCTACGCGATCGTTCCGGCCGGAACCCTGTCGGCCACGACCGTCAACAAGGTCGGCGACAGCCTGATCGCGTCCGGCGCCACGGGGGCCAGCGCGGTCTCCTATACCGACCAGGCGTCCCTGTCGGGCAATGTCCTCGCCCTGCCGTCCCTGACCTCGGGCGAAGTCTTGGTGTCGACCACCGAGCCGACCCTGAGCACGCTGCAGGCCGACTTCGCCTCCACCTTCGGCGGCTCAACCTTCTCGACCCTCACCGGCCAGGCCAACGCCCCCCTGTCGATCCTGACCGCCAGTTCGGCCTCAGGCTTCACGGTGGACGTGGCGTTGACCTCCTCCGGCGCCTTTGATCTCATCAATCCGCTCGGCGGCGTCAGCCTGGCCGATCCGATCACCTCGGGCGGATCGATCCTGATTGCGGCCAACGGGGCCTTCTCGAACACGGCGGGCGCCAGCGCGCTCACGGTTGGCGCCGGGGCGAGCTACACGGTCTACAGTCAGGTCACCGGCAACGCCACCGGCGCCCTGCCCACCAACAGCCTGGGCGGCCTGACCGGGGTCAACTGGTACAACGACGCCTACAACTTCACTACCGGCGCCTTCGCCACGGCTGTGCCCACCGGCGACCACTTCGTCTATGGCTATGTGGCGACCCTGACCCCCACGGTCACCGGGTCCGTTTCCAAGGTCTATGACGGCACGACCGTGCTCACCAGCACGACCGGCCTTGGATTGACCGCGACCCTGCTCAATGCAGGCGGTCTGGCCGACAGCGCCACGCTCGCATTCGCCTCAGGCGTCTATGACGCGTCCAATGCGGGGACCGGGATCGGGGTGACCCTGAGCGGGGCCAGCTTCGCCAGCAACCCCAACAACTACCTGTTGGGCGCGACGACCGCGTCGGGCGATGTGGGGACAATCAATCCGGCGGCCTTGCTCATCTTCGCTGACAACCAGTCGGCGACCCAGGGCGTTCCCGTCACTCTTGGGACCACGGCCTTCACGGTGACTGGCCTGGTGTCAGGGACAAAGGACGCGGTCTCCAGCGTCGACCTGACCAGCGCCGGCGCTTCGGCGACCACGGCTGGCGCTTTCAGCATCATCCCCTCCGCCGCCCAAGGCTCGGGGCTGACCAATTACGCGATCACTTACGAAAACGGGACTTTGACGGTAACCGCGGCTCCGCCGGTCACGACGACGCCGACCCCGCCGTCCCAGGCAGTGATCGCCGCCGCCGTGGCCAGTCTTCCGGCCGCCAGCTATGCGGTCAACGGCACCGGGACGGGGCTCCCCTCCCCCGGCAGTCCGACGACAAGCAGCGGACCGATCACGCTGATCGTCCAAGCCGCGCCGGCCTCACCGCCGGTGACGACGGCCGCCGCACCCGCCGGAGGTGGTTTCGCGCCGACATCGTCGCCGGATATCGTCGGGTCTCTGCCGCCCGGCATCAGCTTCGCCTCGGGACCCGTTTCGTCCTCCGGCGGCGGTGACTCCAACAGCAATACCAACAAGACGGGAACCGGAAGCGGATCCGGCGGCCAATAGTCGCCGGGCCTCGCAACCGGGTGGGACAAGGATAAAACTTAGATGGCTATGGGTCTGGGAACGTATTTGGCAGGCGACGCTGGGGCGCGTCGGCGCGGAAGGAATCGCTTTGGATGGCTGGGGGCCGCGAGCGTCGCGCCCATCCTCCTCCTGTCGGCGGGGCTGGCCCACGCACAGGCGATCGAACGCAATCTCCCGCCGGCGCCCAAGTCCGGCGCCCCGGAAATCGCCGAGCCGAACCTTTCGATCCGCAATGCGGACTCGACCCCGATCGGGCCGGCGCTCACCGGCATCGATATTCTGGGTGAAAAGGACGAGGTCTCTGTCGCCCCGACGCCGGGGATAAACGTCAGCCACGCCCCGCGCCTCGCCGGCGCCGAAGCGGCTTTGCGCCGTTATCTCGGACGTCCGCTCTCCAAGCACCTGATCGCGGAGATCGAGACCCAGATCGCCCTGATCTATCGCTCCCAGGGGCACCCCTTCGTCAATCTCTCCACGCCGCCTCAGGAACTGACCGGCGGGGTGCTGCAGGTCCGGGTCATCGAATTCAAGCTCGACAAGAAGACGGCGCCGGGGGCGACCCCTTCTGAGGCCGGCTATATCAAGGATAACGTTCGCGCCACGCCGGGCGAGGACATCAATGTCAACGACATCTCCCAGGACCTGGACTGGTTGAATCGCTATCCGTTCCACACCGTTCAGGCGGTGTTCAGCCCTTCCAGCCAACCAGGTGAGACCGATCTCGCCCTGACCACCAAGGATATCAGGCCATTCAGCGTCTATGGCGGCTATGCGGACTCAGGCTCGCCCTCGACAAGCTTCGACCGCTACATCCTGGGAACCCAGTTCGCCCTGCCCTTCCTGCATGACGCGTTCGTGTCGTACCAGTACACGGGATCCAACAGTTCGCTCTTCTATGGTGGAGGGCCGTTCAATTCTTCCCCCGACCCCTCCTATGTGAGCCACGCCGGACGGATCTACATCCCCACCCTGCCGCGGCAGGACTTGGAAATGAGCGTCGACTACGTCCAGACCTATGCCCCGAGCGGCAAGGATCTGAACGCCAAGCTTTCAACCCTGGAAGCCAGTGCGGCTTACCGCTCGGCTCTCTCGGATTTCGTTCACTGGCTGCCAGGTGAGGCCCTGGTGGGCTTCGAGGCCAAGAGCCTCATCAGCACCTCCTATTTCAACGGCGCCAGCGTGGCTGAACACGGGATCAATGTGTTCCAGATCCTCGTGGGCTATTCCTACTCCGGCTACGACGCCGCCGGGCATACGGCTCTGGACATCAACGCCCATATTTCCCCGGGCGGCGTCGATGGACGCGACAACAACACATCCTATGACCTGTTTTCAGGCGGGCACTTCGTCCATTCGTCCTACGCCTATCTCAATGGAGACCTGACCCGGGTCACCAACCTGCCGAAGATTTTTGGCGTCCAGGGCATGAGTCTGGTCACGCAGATTGTCTGGCAATATGCGGGTGTGGTTCTGCCCTTGTCCGAAGACTCCGGGCTCGGCGGTCAGCCCCTTGTGCGCGGCTATACGCTGGACGACGGCGCCGCTGACACAGCCTTCATCGATCGCTCCGAGCTACACGGTCCGGTGATGAAGTTCCTGTACCCGAATTCTTATATCGCCCCCTATATCTTCTTTGACACGGGCTACGGGTACAATAACTACACCAATAAGCCGGAGAGCCTCCAATCCACGGGATTCGCCGCGGACTTCCAGCTCACCTCCCATCTCACGGCGACCATGGACGGCGCCTGGGCCCTTCGTTCGGCCGGGTTCACCCGCGCAGGCGATGGCCGCTTCGACATTCGCCTCACCGCCGCCTTCTGAGATGCGGCTCCCGTCAGGGCAATGAGCGAGAGAGCGGCGTCGCTGTCTCGGCCGGCTTCGCCTCGACCTCGGTCATCGTGAGATCCCCGACGGACGGGGCGGTCTCATCCGCCGCAGATACGGTCTCCGTCGGAGGCTCGGCCGGCCGTGACGGCGCAAGCTTCAGCGGCCTCGTCAGGGCGATGAAGAACACATGCCGCCCCAGGTGGGCCACCGTCCCAGGCTTGGCCGCGAGCGCGCGACCCGGCTCATTCACGTGGAAATCCAGGGCCGGCCCCACGGCGCGCATGACATAGCCATCCAGGGCGCGGGCGGCGACGGCCCGGGCCTTGTTCCAGGCCTGCACGTCCTTGGGACGGGTCATGGCCCCGTCGCAAACGAAACTGAACTGGCAGTCCTCGCCCCGCCTGGCCCCTGCCTCCTTGGCCTGAAAGACCACGCCGCAGACGCTATTGGGGAATTTGGGACTCCGGGCGCGGTTCAGCACCACCTGCGCCACGGCCGCTTGACCTGCGGGGCTCTCGCCGCGGGCCTCGTAATAGACCGCGTCCGTAAGGCAGAGGAGATCGAGGTTCCGGGGCGCCGCGGACGCCAGGTCGGCGCGCATGTCGACATCGGTATGGGAAAATCCCGACTGGACCGCCCGGGCATAGGCGGCGCCCGCCGGCGCGGAGGCATGCCCCAGACCGCAGACCTGAGCCGTCAGGGACAGTCCGACAAAGGCCGCCAGGAGCGGGGCGCCAAGCTGCGCGCACGCCGCCACCTGCGGCGAAATTACTGATTTCAAAACGCATTTCCTATGCGACGAGGCGCCACGCGCCCCAGACAATCCTGTCAATCGCGACCCGCGGTCTCTCCCGAAGGGGCCTTTGCGCAACAGGTTGTGACCCGCGCATCGGGGTCAAGGGCGCGCCTTTTAGGGGCTTCGCCGCCCCCAGGCAAGCTGATTTCGCAGGTGCGAGAGCCTCGCTACCTCGCCGAGACGTCTCCGCGCGCGGCCGACTCAGGCATCGAGGAACTGGACCGCAAGCTCCATATTCGCGCCGGTCATCACCTCGCGGGCCCGGCGATAGAACTGCTCCGCCAGGTCGGTCAGCGGATTTTGAGCGATCACCTCGACCCGAACCAGACCGCCGCGATAGTCGGGCCATACGCCGCGGATCTGGCCGGTTTGAACGAAGGCGATCTGCGAGTTCAGCTTCTCGCGCAGGGCCTCCAGGTGGGCCGCGTCTTCCGGAGGACGCCAGCTCAGCGGATCGGACACGACCAGAACGGGCGTCTGCTCATCCTCATCGAGATAGATGTAGTCGACGAGATCGGTTTCCAGAACGCTCATGACCTCCTCCAGCGCCGCGTCGGGACAACAGGGCCCGAGACCCGGACGCTAAGCTGGCGAATCGCCGAATCTGAAATCAGCACTCGCGGGCTTTGAGCGCCAAGCGGCCCAAGGCGCGGGGTCCTCACCCCCCCACGCGGCATTTCACGGCGTTCCGACTGTTCGGCGCCCAAATCGCGGGCGCGTCGAAGGGGGCGGCGGCGTCAACTGTCCGGCGCGCAAACCCTCACCCAGCTGATCACCATCCGCGCCGGTAAAGACCCGGGGTCGACGCCATGGCCATTGGCCTCCGGCCAGCGGCCGCCCACGGCCAGGTTCAGGATCAGATAGAACCGTCGGTCAAACGGCGGGCGGGTCGGCGCACTCAGATAGGGCTTCCCATCCAGGAGCCAGGTCAAACGCCGCGGCGTCCAGTTCAGGCCGAAGACATGAAACGCGCCAGGATCGGAAAGCGCTGTCGCGCCCGTCAGGCTGCGCGTCTCACCCAGAGCCGGTCCCGAATGCAGCGAGCCATGCGCCAGATTCGCCCCGCCCGCTCCCAGGTTCACGGCTTCGGCGATATCGATCTCACCGGAGCGAGGAAAGGCGCCGTAGGCGTCGTGAACGGGCATCATCCAGATCGCGGGCCATAACCCCTGGCCCTGCGGCAACCGGGCGCGCACTTCAATCCGCCCGTAACGGAAGGCGGCCTTGCCATAGGTGGTTACCTGTCCCGAGGCGTAGTGACGCAGCCGCTGGCGTCCGGTCCCGCGCCCCAGGCGCGTCGGAAGCTCCGGACCGACCACATCCCGCGCCGCGGCGGACAGAATGAGCCCCTGCGGACCGACCGACACGGAATCGGGCGTATAGCATTGGCGCTCGCCGTTTCCCCCGCCCCAGCAGTCATCGGAGGGCGTCCATCGCGCGATGTCGAGCGATCCCGACCTGAAATGATCGCTCCATACCGGCCTGCACTCCCGCACAGCGGCATGAACGGGAGCGATGACGCCGCCGCCAAGCAGCGCCGCCAGGGCGGAAAGACCACACGCCGCCGCCTCTCGCACGAGTCAGCCGGCGGGCAGACGCAACTCGAACACGGACCCCTCGCCGGGCGTCGAAGACACCGCGAGGGAAGCGCCCATGAGTTCGGCGAGGTGCTGGGAGATGGCAAGGCCAAGACCCGTTCCCCCGTGGCTTCGGCTGATCGAGCTGTCGGCCTGGGTGAAACGCTCGAAAATCCGTCCGAGCCGATCGGCGGGTATCCCAGGCCCGGTATCGCGCACCAGGAATCCCAGGCGACCCAGGCGGTCGACCTCGACCTCCAGACTGACGCGTCCGTTCTCGGTGAATTTCACCGCATTTCCCACCAGGTTGATCAGGATCTGGCGGAGGGCCTGGAGATCCGCCACCGCCTGCGCGGGAGCGTCAGGCGCGATCCTCAGGTCGAGCCCTATACCCTTGGCCGCCGCGCGCTCGACAAAAAGAGCCAGCACCTCCTCAAGAAGAGGCTTGAGCGTCACGGTCTCGGGGGTGAGTTCGGTCTGGCCCGCGTCCAGGCGGGAATAGTCGAGCACCTGGTTGACCATCTCCAGGAGATGTTGACTCGCGGTTTGGATGCGCTGGGTGAAACGCATCTCCCGCTCCGCGAGCTTCCCGCCAGCCAGCATGAGCCCCGAAAAGCCGATGATGCTGGTCAGGGGAGAGCGGAACTCGTGACTCATATTGGCCAGAAAATCGCTCTTGGCCT
>JAKBBV010000058.1:0-10536 GCA_021808285.1 Pseudomonadota bacterium
TTCAGAACCTTGCGGTCATCCGCCCGCGGGACGCCCCTGGGCTTGTTCGGCAACAGCGGCTCGATAATCGACCACTCAAAGTCCGACAGTTCGTAACGGCGCGGTTGCATCTCGGCTCCTCCTGAAAGCCTTGAATCACCGTTCGGCCAAATCGAGAATCCCGTTTATGAGTTCGTGACCTAGTCTTCGAAATCTTCGCGGCCCGATTCCATCCAGCCGCGCCAGGCGGGGGGTGGTGTCGCGCATGAATTCTCAAAAGCAGGCGTCGCGGATCTACGCCTACTTCGCCGGCCTCGTGCTGCTCCTGACATTCATCGACCCGCGCGGAAATCTGGCCGATGTCGCGCTCAGCTTCATGGTGAAGGACCGTCTCCACGCTTCGGCGACAGGGGTCGCGCAGTTTCGTCTGCTGATCAGCATCCCCCTGTTCGCCTCGGTTCTATTCGGGGTCGTGCGCGACCACTGGAGCCCCTTTGGCCTGCGGGACCGGGGATATTTCCTGATCTTCGGCGCGCTGAGCGCCGCCGGTTACGCCGGGTTGGGCGCACTGCCGCCCAGCTATCTTGGCCTGACCGTCGGGATGTTCACCACCCACGTCTTCGTGTGTTTCGCGTTCGCGGCCTATGGGGGAATTCTGGCCTTGGTGGGCCAGGAGAAGGGCATGTCCGGCCGGCTGAGCGTGGTATCGTGCCTGGCGAGCTACGCGCCCATTATTCTGGGCTCGTTCTTCGGCGGCGTCTTCGCCGAATATCTCAAGCCCGCGACGATCTTCCTGATCCTCGCGGGGCTGGCGGGCGCGGTCGCCCTGTTCTCGGTCATCCATCCGCGCGCGGTCTTCGGCCAGGCCTACGATCAGCCTCTGGCGCGCGCGGGGCATCTGGGCGCGGACATTGTCCGACTCTTCCGCTCCCCCTCGATCTATCCGCCGGTCATCATTGTGTTCTTGTTCAACTTCTCGCCCGGATTCAACACGCCCCTGCAGTTCTATCTGACCGACCATCTGCACGCGCCGGACCGAGTCTATGGCGAGTTTTTCTCCATCTATTTTCTGGGATTCGTTCCGTTTTTCTTCCTTTACGGATGGCTGTTGTCGCGGGTTCGCTTCGCCCTACTGCTTTGGGGCGGCATGGCGTTGTCGGTTCCGACGCTGATCCCGATGTTCTTCCTGCATTCGGCGCAGGGCTTCCTCATCGCAGCGGCGCCCATGGGGGCGACGGCCGCCATCGCCTGGGCCGCGATCAAGGATCTGGCCATCCGGTCCTGCCCGCCGGGCCTTCAGGGCGCCCTCATGTCCATGGTCTCGGGCGCGGGGGCGCTGTCCTATCCGATCAGCGATGTTCTGGGCGCCCGGCTCTATGACGCCTCGCCGCGCTTTGGCTTTTACGAGGGCATGGGCCTGTCGATTCTGGCCACGCTGATGATCTTTCCGGTCATGCTCCTGATCCCCCGGGGCGTGATGGCTCTGCGGGAAGGCGCGCCGGACACTCTGGCCCTGGGGGCTTTCAGCACTTAAGGCTCTGAACCTGAAAGCTCCCATCAGGCTCGGCCCCGGAGCTAGCCCGCCGTCGCCACGCCGCCGGCCTTGTAGACCTTGCCGCCCTTCATGACGAAGTCGACCTGCTCCAGCACGCGGATATTGGTGTAGGGGTCGCCCTTGACCGCCACGATGTCGGCATAGCGCCCGGGCTGGACCGAGCCGATGTCCTGGGGATCGCCGATCAGGTCGGCGGCGTTGTGCGTGGCGGTGAAGACGGCGTCGGCCGGGCTCATGCCGGCATCCACCATCAGGCCGAACTCCTGGGCGTTTTCGCCATGATTGCTGAGGCCGAAGGTGTCGGTGCCAAAGGCGATCTTGACCCCCGCCTGGTAGGCGTCGTGCAGGTTCTTGGCGATCATCGGGCCGATCACCAGGGCCTTGGCGGCGGTGGAGGGATTGAGGTCCTCCGGATGCTCCTTGGCGTGCTGATAGACCCGCTCGGCCACCAGCATGGTGGGCACCAGATAGGTCCCGTGTTGCTTGAAGAGGGCGTAGGATTCAGCGTCCGCGTAAGAGCCGTGCTCGATGGAATCGACGCCCAGCGCGATGGTGTGGTCGATGGCCTGCTTGCCATGAGCGTGGGCGGCGACCTTCATGCCCAGGGCATGGGCGGTGTCGATCACCGCCTTGATCTCGTCATCGGCCATGAGTTGCAGGGCCGGATTGTCGCCAATCGACATGACCCCGCCGGACGGCATGATCTTGATCAGGTCGACGCCCTGGCGATGCAGCAGACGCACGGCGTGGCGCGCCGCCTCGGGGCTGTCGATCACGTTCTGGGTCCAGGAGGGCTCCGACAGGGAAGGATCAAGGCCGTCAGCGTGATCGGAATGGCCGCCGGTGGGGCCCAGCGGCGTGCCGGCCACCCAGAAGCGCGGGCCCGGAATCTCGCCGGCGTTCACCGCCTTCTTGAGCGCGACGACGACGCCCGTGGCGCCGCCCACATCCCGCACTGTGGTGAAGCCCGCGAGCAGTTCGGCCCGGGCGTTGTTCACCGCGTCGATCTCGTCGTCGTAATCGGTGCGCGTCACGGCGTTGCGGATCGGATCGCCCTTGTGGAAACTGGCGGTGATATGGTCGTGGCACTCGATCAGGCCGGGCAGGACCGTCTCGCCCGACAGATCGATGACCCTGACCCCCGCCGGCGTCACATAGCCCGCCTGCACGCCGACGATGCGGTCATCCTTGATCAGGATCGAAACCTTGTCGCGCGGCGTCTGCGAGACGCCGTCCAGCAGCCGGCCTGCATGGATCACGGTGTCGGGGGCCGCCGGCGCCATCGGCGCCGCCCAAGCGAAGCCATGACTGGTGAGAGTCAGCACCCAAGCCGCGGCAGCGGCCCTCAGTCCAGGTTTCATAGTCCTTTTCCCCCCAACACTCTGTAGCGGAGACCTTAAGTCGGGCCCCGCGCCGCTGTCGACACCCCCTGGGCGGGGGTGCTCTATTGCCCTGTGAACTGGGCGGGACGCTTCTGCAGAAAGGCCTGGACGCCCTCCACGAAGTCCTTCGTGCGGCCAGCGACGTTCTGGGTCTGGGCCTCATCCGCGAGCTGCGAGGCGAGGTCGGCGTCCAGGCTGCGCCACATGATCCGCCGGATCATGCCCAGCGCCGCCGGGCCCTCGGCCAGGGCTTTCGCCAGGCCGTGGGCCTCGGTGAGGAGCTCGAAGTCTGGCAGAACCCGGTTGATCAGGCCCCATTCAAGCGCCTTGTGCGCGTCGACCTTCTCTCCCATCAGCGCCATCTCCATGGCCCGCGCCCTCCCGATCATGCGCGGCAGGAGATAGGTGGAGGCGCCGTCCGGAACGAGGCCGATGCGGCGGAAAGCCTGCAGGAAATAGGCGCTCTCTGACGCCAGGATCATGTCGCCCATGAGCGCCAGTGAGCAGCCCACGCCAGCGGCCGCGCCATTGACGGCGGTCACGATCGGCATGGGAAAGTCGCGCAGCAGGGTGATGAAGGGATTATAGTGGGTCGCTAGCGCATCGCCCGCCTGACGCGGCGATCCGGACGCGGCGGCGCCTCCGCCTGAGAGATTGGCGCCCGAGCAGAATCCCCGGCCGGCCCCGGTCAATACCACCGCCCGCGCGCCGCCCTGACCCTCGGCGATCTTGGCGAAGGCGTCGGCAAGTTCCTCGATCATATCGATGCCGGCCGCATTCATGGTGGCCGGGTCATTGAGCGTGACGGTGGCCACCTGGTCGACGATCTGCAGGGTGATCTTGGCGTAGGACACGGAGCGTCTCCATCGGATGCGAACGTCGCGGAACTAAAGAGTTTAAGCCCGGCGCCGCTGCGGAAGGCCAGTCACAACCTCGCGTCCTGACGCAGCGTCGCGCTTGCGCCTCGCGTCTGGCTCGGCCAACACTTCATCCTTCGAGGGGAGAGACGACCATGGCAGACGACATGAACGCCATCCTGGCGGCGCAAAAGGCCGCCAATCTGCGCGACGGGGCGCCGTCGGCGGAGACCCGCATCGCCTGGATTGATCGCTGCATCGGCATCTTGGTGGATCATGAAAAGGAGATCGTGGCGGCGTTGAACGCCGATTTCGGCTCGCGCTCGCCCGAAGCCAGCGCCTTCACCGACGTGGCCAGCTCCATCTCCACCCTCAAGCACGCCAAGGCCCATCTTCGGGCCTGGATGAAGCCGGAGAAGCGCAAGCCGACCCCGGCCATTCTCGGCCTCTTCGGGGCCAAGGCCGAGCTTCGCTTCCAGCCCAAGGGTGTGGTGGGGGTGATCAGCCCCTGGAACTTTCCGGTCAACCTGACCTTTACCCCTCTGGCGGGCATCCTCGCGGCCGGCAATCGGGTGATGATCAAGCCGTCCGAATATACGCCGGCCACCTCCGATCTGATGGCGGCCATGTTCGCCAAGGCCTTCTCGGCGGAGGAGATCGCGGTCGTGGTCGGCGGTCCCGAGGTTGGCGCCGCTTTCGCGGGGCTCGCCTTCGACCACCTGATCTTCACCGGCGCCACCAGCATCGCTCGGCACGTGATGAAGGCCGCGTCGGAGAATCTGGTGCCCGTGACTCTGGAACTGGGCGGCAAAAGCCCGGTCTTCATCGGTCGCTCAGCGGATCTCAGCGTCGCCGCGGCGCGCATCATGAACGGCAAGACCCTCAACGCCGGCCAGATCTGCCTGGCGCCCGACTATGTTCTGGCCCCGAAAGAGAAGGTGGGCGACTTTGTCGAGGCCGCTCGGGGCGCCGTCAGTCAGATGTTCCCGACCATCCGCGACAATCCCGACTACACCGCCGTGATCTCAGACCGGCACTATGCGCGTATTAGGGGCTATATCGACGAGGCGCGGGCCGCTGGAGCGCAGGTGATCGAGCTCAAGCCCGAGGGTGAGGACCTTACCCAGCAGGAGCACCGCAAGATCCCCCCGACCCTGATCCTGGACCCTGGCGACGATCTCAAGGTCATGCAGGAGGAGATTTTTGGCCCGGTCCTGCCGGTGAAGACCTATGGCGCGCTGGACGAAGCCATCAGTTATGTGAACGCCCATGACCGGCCTCTGGGCCTCTATATGTTCGGCGCCGATGCGGCCGAGCGGGAGACCATTCTCTCCCGCACCACCTCCGGTGGGGTGACGGTCAATGACGTCGTCATGCACGTGGCGCAGGAGAATCTGCCCTTCGGTGGGGTCGGGCCCTCGGGCATGGGCGCCTATCACGGCCGCGATGGGTTCCTCGAATTCAGCCACAAGAAGGCGATCTTCACCCAGGTCGCCAAGGAACTCGGTCCGCTCAAGGCGCTGCGACCGCCCTATGGCGCGGGCATCCGGAAGTTTCTGGCGGACGCCATCACCCGTTGAGCGGGTCGCGTCTTGAGCTATTTTGTCGGGATCTGGCGGGCCAGGAAGGCGGGCAGGTCGGCGCCGAAACCGACGACTGGCGCCCCCTCATCGACGTCGCGATCCCGCGACCGAGGTGCGCGCTCACGGGTCTCGCCTTGGCGAGGTTCGGCGGCGTGGCGGTGGGTCGCCCGATGGTGCGAGGAGTCCTCCCGCGAAGCGCTTTCCCGACTGGGTTTGTCGCCGTGGGAGCGGGAATCCTGGGGCCGGTCAGATGGCTGTGACTCCAGACGCGAGGTAGCCGGCGAGCGCGCATGGCTCACACCGCCCCCGCGCGGCGCGCTCCTGTCATGGGTCTCCGGGCGCGGCGGTCTTGGCGGCTTCGCCTCGGAAGCGGACTCGGAGTTCGGGTCACGGGGTTGGAAGGGCGCCATCGGCGCCACGGAGGTTTCCGAGGCCGGGCGCCCATAGTCCCGGCGCGATGGCTCCCGGCGCGGGCGATCTCGACCGGTGTCCCGACGCGGCTTCACTTCGGACAAGTCGAGCGCCAGCGTGGTCTCCGCCGGGGTCTTGCCGATCAGCTTCAGCACCTTGTCCAGGGATCGGCTATCGGCGGGGGTGACGAGGGTGAAGGCGGCGCCCGAACGTCCGGCGCGTCCTGTGCGCCCAATCCGGTGGACATAGTCATCGGCGTGGTGAGGCACGTCGAAATTGAACACGTGACTGACGTCGGGAATGTCCAGGCCCCGGGCGGCAACGTCTGAGGCCACTAGCAGCTTGAGCTCGCCGCGGCGGAACGCATCCAGGGTGCGCATCCGCGTCGCCTGATCGAGATCGCCGTGAATCGCCGAGGCGTCAAAGCCGTGCTTGCGTAGCGATTTGGCGACAATATCCACCTCGCTCTTGCGATTGCAAAAGACGATGCCGTTGGTCACGGTCTCGGCCGCGATGATTGTTCGAAGGGCGAGGCGCTTCGCCCCCGGTTCGGACGAAGAGATGCGAACCAGGTTCTGGGTGATGGTCTCCGCCGTCGTCGCGGGCCGGGACGCCTCTATGCGCACGGGATCGCGCAGGAACTGCGTCGTCAACCGGGTGATCTCAGGCGGCATGGTGGCCGAAAAGAACAGGGTCTGGCGGCGCGGCGGCGTCAGCTTGAAGATACGCTCAATGTCAGGGATGAAGCCCATATCGAGCATGCGATCGGCCTCGTCGACAACCATGATCTGCACGCCGGTGAGCAGGAGCTTGCCGCGTTCGAAGTGGTCAAGCAGACGCCCCGGTGTGGCGATCAGGACATCGACACCGCGATCGAGTTTGGCCTCCTGATCCCCGAATGAAACCCCGCCGATGAGCAGGGCGCAGGTCAGGCGTTGGCCAGCCGCATATCGCTCGAAGGCAAGGGAGACCTGATCGGCCAACTCCCGCGTCGGCGCCAGCACGAGAGACCGAGGCATACGGGCCTTGGCCCGACCCGCGGCCAGGCGATCGATCATGGGCAGGGTGAAGGCCGCCGTCTTCCCCGTGCCGGTCTGGGCGATGCCCAGCACATCGTGTCCGGCCAGGGCCACGGGAATGGCCTGGGCCTGGATCGGGGTGGCCGTGGTGTAGCCAGTGGCGGCCACGGCCTCGAGGGTGGGCGGGCTCAAGCCCAGCTGGGAAAACTCGGTCATGCCTGGAGCGGTAAGAGCCCTTCGCGGCGCGGCTCATACGCGCAGTGTCGTTGGGGCGAATAGGTTCCGCATATAGACGAGAGGCCCCTCAAGTCAAATTCAGCCTTTTGGGTCGAGGTTGGGCGTCGGCGATTCTCGCATCAGTTCCGCCTGGGCCATGCCCTGGGCTTGGGCCGCGCCCTGGACGTTGCCAGCCGCGACGAGGGCCGCACGGCGGCCTTCAGGACGGTCACGGTAATAGGTTTGATAATACCAGCCGTAGGCTGTGTCGATGAGCCCCTGGATGCGCAGCGGGAGGACGTGCTGGGATGGCTTGGCGATGCGAGTGGCCTGGGCATGGCGGAACTTGAACCGATAGTGACTATCGCTTTCTGAAACGCCCCTGGCCAGATTGTTAAGGTCGATCGCATGGGGAGCGGCGCCGATCCACGCGAACAGCCTCTCCATAGAGGCCGCAGGGTCCTCGATGAGATCCTCAAAGCGCACAAAATACATCCGGTCGCGGATCGATTGATCGAAGTCTTGAACCGCGGCCAATGACACCAGCGGGGCGCCCAGCACCCGATCCTTTCCGAACAGCTGATCCGCTCGCCCGAGGCGATCAAAATCCGCCAGACGGTCCGGGAAGTCGAGCAGGATCGTGCGTTGATGCTGGGCTTCGATCGAGCCGTAGATCTGCGCAAGATCTCGCAAGCAGACCACCAGCTTCGCCTCGGGTGCGAGCCTCAGCAGGAACTCAACGCTGTGCAGCCAGGCCCGGTTCTTGTCGACGACAAAGCCCTTGTCCTCAGCGCCCAGCCATCCCCGCAGGAAGCCGGTCATGCCGCGATCAAGCTGTCCGTAGGCCTCCTCGAATGACTGATCGAGGTGGGAAAGGAAGAAGGTGTCGTCACTGACGGCGCGACGAAGGGTGAGCAGGAGGTTGGCGAGAGCCGAACTCCGCGTGTTGCTGGCGATATCCGGGTGCTGGGCAAGTAGCTGAGTCATGAGCGTCGAGCCGGCGCGCGGGAGGCCGGTGACGGCCACGAAATGGGGAGAGGACCGGGATTGAGTCATGGTCTTGACGGGAACAGCCTCCAAGTGATGCGTCGCCTTACTAGGTCAAGTCCCTCTTGTTGTCGAAGCGTGTTCGGCCTCCGGGGCGTCGCCGACCTATTCCGCAATTGGCTGTGGACATGCCGCGCGAAGACCGCGACAGCCTGCAACGAGGCGTTACACTGGACGGATGCGTTTCGACGAGCGGTTCATGGATGAGCTGAAGTCGCGCCTTCGCCTTTCCGAGGTGATCGGTAAGACAGTTCAGCTGCGCCGTCAGGGGCGCGAGTTCGTCGGCCTCTCGCCCTTCAACAAGGAGCGGACCCCGTCCTTTTTCGTCAATGACGACAAGGGTTTCTATCATGACTTCTCGTCCGGCAAGCACGGCGACCTGATTAGCTTCTTGCAGGAGACCGAAGGGCTGAGCTTCGCCGAGGCGGTGGAGCGGTTGGCGGGTGAGGCGGGGCTGGCGCTGCCCGTGGACAGTCCGGAGGCCGAAGCCCGGGGTAAGCGGCGGCAGTCCCTCTCGGATTGGCTGGACCTCGCGGCGACCTGGTTCGAGGGCGAACTACGCCGACCCGGCGGGCGCGAGGCGGCCCTCTACCTTGAGCGTCGCGGCCTGCCGGCCCCTGAGTGGGCCAGGTTTCGTCTTGGTTATGCGCCGGGGGGCCGCACGGGTCTGAAAGATTACCTTGTCGCCAAGGGAGCGAGTCCAGCGGATCTGGTCGCCGCAGGACTGTTGATCTCGCCGGAGGAGGGCGGGGCGCCGTTTGATCGTTTCCGCGAGCGGGTGATGTTTCCAATTATCGACGGACGCGGTCGGGTGCTGTCCTTCGGTGGACGGGCGTTGAGTCCCGAAGCGCGGGCCAAATATCTGAACGGCCCGGAGACCGACCTCTTCGACAAGGGCGCGGTGCTCTATGGCATCGGCGAGGCGCGCCGCTTGTTGCGGGAGGCCGGAGAGGGCGCGGTGCTTGTCGTCGTCGAGGGCTATATGGATGTGATCGCATGTCAGCGTGCCGGCGTCGCGGCCGTGGCGGCTATGGGAACAGGCCTCACTGAGATGCAGATGGAGCAACTCTGGCGCCTGCATTCCGAGCCGACGCTGTGTTTTGATGCCGACCGCGCCGGCCGTCAAGCCGCCTCGCGCGCCATGGATCGCGCCCTGCCGCGGCTCGCGCCCGGCCGTTCCTTTCGGTTCGCCGCCCTCCAAGGGGGAAAGGACCCGGACGAAATCATGCGCGAGCAGGGCCCTGCGGCCTTGCGCTCACAGTTGGCGAGTTCTGAGCCTTTCGTCGACGCCTTGTTCGCCCGGGAGCGCGACGCCGAGCCTCTGGAGACGCCGGAGCGCCAGGCGGGCCTGAGGCAGCGCCTGCGCAGAGCCGCCGAGGCTATCTCTGACCGCGACCTATCCTCAGCCTATCGTCAATCCCTGATGGCCCGACTTGACCAGCTTCTCGGCGACCGCAGGGCTTTGCCCGCCCCGCGGGCCATGACGCGACTGCGAGGCTTACAGCCGGGGCCGCCGGTTCCGGAGTCCCGGGCGGCGGCGCATCGTCTCGCCAGGGCATTGGACCCCGTGGCGGCTGCCCTTGCCTTGCACGCCATCGCCGACCCGCACCTGGTTGAGACGCACCTGGAGGAGATTCAGGAGCATGGCTTCGGTGACCCGGCCCTGGGCGCCTTGACGCAGGAAATGGTCAAAGAAATCATTCGGCGGCAAGGCGACGGCGCAGACCTTGACTCCGGACATCTGAAACGCCATTTGGCCGACTGCGGATTTGACGCATTGCTGATCGACGCTCACGGGGCCGCTGCGAAATCGGGCGCGCCATTTTTTCAAGACGCCGTCGACGTCAGCGTCGCCAGATCGCAGTGGTCGAACGGTTTTCTGGCCGTGAGTCGCGCCGCCGCGCTCGACGCCGCCATGGCCCTAGCCAAGCAGGGTCTGACGGACGTTGGTCAGGCGCGCGCCCTCATGGCTCTGAAGCAGGAGCGCGACGCACTGCGGCGGGCGATCGCCGCAAGAAGTCTGTGGAGCGATTGACGAGAGCCGGAGTGGGCCGCCGCCTCTTCGGCGTGTGACAGTGACGAGGGGTTCGACGCCAGCGTCGCGCCCCCGCAAGAGGTTGGAGAGTCTGTCAAGACCATGAGCGTGACCGCCACCGCCGAAGCCCCCGAGACCGAAGCCGCCCCGACCCAGGATGGCCCGCTGCTCGATCTGACCGATGCTGCGGTCAAGAAGTTCATCAAGCAAGCGAAGGCGCGCGGCTATGTCACGGTGGATGAACTCAACAAGGTTCTGCCCTCCGAGGAGGTGACGCCGGACGCCATCGAGGACACGATGGCCATGCTCTCGGAGATGGGTATCAATGTCGTCGAGGCCGAGGAGGACGGCAAGCCGGTCAGCCGCATCTTCCGCAACCAGGACTTCGGCTACACCACGATCACCGTCGAGCGCCCGCTGCGCGACGAGGCCGGCAAGGTGGTGCTGGGCCA
>JAKBBV010000058.1:10546-15070 GCA_021808285.1 Pseudomonadota bacterium
GGGTATCAATGTCGTCGAGGCCGAGGAGGACGTGGCCGAGGGTGGCGAGGTGGCCGTTCGTGAGGGCGGCGCCGTAGTCGAGACGGAAAAGCCGTCCAGCTACGACCGAACCGACGATCCGGTGCGCATGTACCTTCGCGAGATGGGCTCGGTGGAGCTTCTCTCTCGTGAGGGCGAAATCGCTATCGCCAAACGCATTGAGGCCGGTCGCGACACCATGATCCGCGGCTTGTGCGAGAGCGCGCTCACCTTCGAGGCGATCATGGTCTGGCGCGATGAATTGGCCCAGGGCCGGATTCTTCTTCGCGAGGTGATCGATCTCGAGCAGACCTATGGTGGGCAGGTCGCTCAGGCGCTCTCCGAGGAGGCCGACGCCGAGGAGGCGCGCGACGGCGGCGCCGATGGCGATGGAGGAGGGGAGGGCGTTGGTCTTGGCGATGACGACGACTTCGACGATGGCGCGGGTCCGACGATCAGCGCCATGGAGGCAGAACTTCGCGAGGGCGTCATGGCGACGCTCGACGCCATCGCTGAGGATTTCGAGTCCTTCCGGCGTCTTCAGGAAAAGTTGGTCGAGCACCGGTTGCGCGGTGAGGACCTCTCGGACGCTGAGCGGTGCGACTATGAGGCGGCCAACGGCGCGATCGTCGGTCGACTCAAGACTCTGAAGCTGAATAATGCCCGCATCGAGGCTCTGGTCGAGCAACTCTACGCGATCAACAAGCGGCTGATCAGCCTTGAAGGCCGGCTCCTGCGCGCCGCCGAGACCCACGGGATTTCTCGCCAGGAATTCCTTCAAGCCTATTATGGTTCAGAGATGAATCCGGCTTGGTGCGAGCGGGTTGCAGGGCAAGGTGTGCGCTGGTCGCGCTTCATGGATCGGGACGCTGTTCTCGTGGCTGATATCCGCCGCGAGATCGCCGCCCTGGCCATGGATTCAGGGGTTCCCATCGACGATTACCGACGCATCGTACAGACGGTGCAAAAGGGGGAGCGCGAGGCGCGTCAGGCGAAGAAGGAGATGGTCGAGGCCAATCTCCGCCTAGTGATCTCCATCGCCAAGAAATACACCAATCGCGGCCTGCAATTTCTGGATCTGATCCAGGAGGGGAATATCGGCCTGATGAAGGCGGTGGACAAATTCGAGTATCGTCGCGGCTATAAGTTCTCCACCTATGCGACATGGTGGATCCGCCAAGCGATCACGCGATCTATCGCCGATCAGGCTCGCACGATCCGCATCCCGGTGCACATGATCGAGACGATCAACAAGATCGTCCGCACCAGTCGGCAGATGCTGCACGAGATCGGCCGCGAGCCGACGCCCGAGGAGTTGGCCGAAAAGCTCGCCATGCCGCTGGAGAAGGTGCGCAAGGTGCTGAAGATCGCAAAGGAGCCGATCAGCCTCGAAACTCCCATCGGGGACGAGGAGGACAGCCATCTGGGCGATTTTATCGAGGACAAGAACGCCATCCTGCCTATCGATGCGGCGATCCAGTCGAACCTGCGTGAGACGACGACCCGTGTCCTCGCCTCGCTCACGCCGCGCGAGGAGCGGGTGCTGCGCATGCGCTTCGGGATCGGCATGAACACCGACCACACCCTGGAGGAAGTCGGCCAGCAGTTCAACGTCACCCGCGAGCGCATCCGTCAGATCGAGGCCAAGGCGCTGCGGAAGCTGAAACACCCCAGCCGCAGCCGAAAACTGCGCAGCTTCCTCGACAGCTGAGAGCCTGCCTCGCGATCAGGGGGGCTTGCTGTTAGATGCGGCTCCTCCCGCTCAAGATGAGTCGGCGTTTTGGGGAGTTTGGGACGGATGTCGGTGACGCCGGTGATCCTTTGCGGGGGAGGGGGCCTGCGGCTCTGGCCGGTCTCGCGCCCGGATCGGCCCAAGCAATTCGCCCCACTTGTTGGCCCCCTTTCCAGTTTTCAGACCACGGCGCGGCGTTTGGCGCCCCTGGCGGGACCTGACGGTCTTTGGGTCGTTGCCGGGCGCGCGCACGAGACGCAGGCCTTGGATCAGCTGGACGCGCTTGGGCTTTCGGCGACCTTGTTGATTGAGCCTGAGGGCCGCGACTCCGCCGCCGCCATGGCCGCCGCCGCCTTGGCCGTTTCGTCGACGCGACCGGACGCGGTCGTCGCCTTCATCGCCGCCGATCACCACGTCGCCGATGACGCCGCCTTCGCCGCCGCCGTGAAAGAGGCCGCCGACTTTTCCCGATCACGGAACATGATCGTCACACTGGGCATCACGCCCACCGCACCGGCCACGGCCTATGGCTATATCGACCCGGCTCCCGCTCTTTCCGGCCCTCGACCTGTCCGCCGGTTTGTGGAGAAGCCAGAGTCCGAGGCCGCGCGCCGTCTGGTGGCCGAGGGTTGCCTGTGGAACAGCGGTAACTTCGTGGCTCCGGCCCGCCTGCTGCTGGATGAACTGGGCCGGCATTCACCGGCGACCGTTGAGGCCGCGCGCGCCGGCCTGGCGGTCGCGGAGTTCGGATCGGGGGTCAGACGGATCGGAAAGCCCTTTTGCGGGGCTCCCCGAATCTCCATCGACTATGCGGTCATGGAGCGCACGGATCGGATCGCCGTTCTTCCAGTTAGCTTCGCCTGGTCTGACCTCGGCGCCTGGGACGCCATCTGGGAGAGTCTTCCGCGCGACGCGGACGGCAATAGCGGTGGGCCCAACACGGTTTTCGAAAGCTCTGCGCGTGTCCTGGTTCACGCCCCCCTGGGCCGTCGCGTGGCGGTGGTGGGCGCCCGTGACCTCGCCATCGTCGCCGAGGGATCCGACATTCTTGTCTGCAATCTGGCGCAGGCTCAGGAGGTGAAATCGGCTGCGGCGCGCCTCGGGGCCCAGCCGGCGGCCACATTCAGAGATCTGGAGGAAGCTCGCCGCGCCTTGCGGCTCTGGTTAGACACGGCCGCCTTGCCGCTCTGGGCTACGCTTGGGGTGGACGTCGCCGGCTGGGGTTTTTACGAGACCCTGGATTTTCAGGGCCGCCCGAAGCAGGAGCCGCGACGGCTTCGAGTCCAGGCGCGTCAGTCCACAGTCTATGCCTGGGCTGGCCAGGCCGGTTGGTCCGGGCCTTGGGCGGAGACCGCCTTGAGAGGTCATGCGGCGATCCTCGCGCATTACCGTCGACCGGACGGACTTTTCAGTTTCAGTGTCGATGCTCAAGGCGCCGGAGTCGATGCGCGCGCCTTTCTTTATGAGCAGAGCTTTGTGCTGCTGCACTTGGCTGCGTTGCAATGCGCGCTTCCGGGGCGCGGTGAGTTCGCGGCTATGGCCGAGGCTCTGCGCGCGGCGCTTCAAGCCTTTGAGACGGCGGACGGGAGCTTCATTGAGACAGACACCCCGGGGCGCGTGACCAATCCTCACATGCACCTCTTCGAGGCCGCCTTGGCATGGGCCGAGATTCTGCCGCCGGAACAGGCTCGTCCGTGGGAAGCGCTGGCGGACCGTCTGGCGGACCTGGCGCTCTCCAGGGCAATCGACCCGCGTTTGGGGGCCATCTACGAGGCTTATGATGCGGGGTGGAAAAAACCGGCCACAGACGCAGAAATATGGCCAGGACATCAGTTTGAATGGGCCTGGCTTCTGGCCCGATGGGCGCGTCGTCGGGATGATGATGGCGCGATGTCGGTCGCATACCGCCTGTTCGAAGCGGGCCAGCGCGGCGTCGATCCCCGGCGCTGCGCCGTCGTGGGAGCGGTGGATGCCGCGGACGAGGTGCGTGATCCGATCGCGCGCGTCTGGCCGCAGACCGAGCGCCTGAAGGCCGCCCTCGCCTTTGGCGATTCCGAGATCGCCCTGCAGGCTGCGAATGTCCTTTGGGGCTATTTGGATGCTCCCGTGCGAGGGCTGTGGCGCGAGAGATCAGCCGCCGATGGGACGTTTCTTGTCGAGCCGGCGCCGGCCAGCACATTCTACCATGTGGCAGGGGCCGTGCTTACGCTTTACGGCGAGGCTCCCTTGATTGGCGCTCGGGACATCAGTCGTTCGTAATTCGAGATAGTTGCCGTTCAGTCTCGCCAATCGGATTTCGGTGCTCTAGAAGCCGCGACGGTCGCGTGGAGGCTCTGATCGTCGTCGATGCGAGATCAGATTGAGAGAGGCTTATGAGTCCGGGTTCACTTATAGCCTTGGCGGCGACTTTTGGCGTCACCTTGATATGTGTGCTCCTATTGCGCCGCGCAGCCCCCGCCCTTGGCCTTCTTGACTTGCCAGATGATCGCAAGCGCCATGATGGCGCGATCCCCGCCATTGGCGGGGTCGCCATGTTCGCCGCCATGGCTGTCATCGGCCTCCTGTTGGAGCCGCCAAGCCGCGGAAAGCTGGGGTTCGGCCTCGCCGCCTTTTTCGTCGTCGCGGTCGGTGTCTTGGATGATCGCCATCGACTCCGGTGGCGTGTGCGGATGGCCGCCCAGACCGCCGCAGCCCTGATCCTGATTCATGTCTCGGGGTGGCGGGTAGAGGATCTGGGGACTGTGGCGGGTGAGCCGTTTCACCACCTTGGCTGG
>JAKBBV010000059.1:5000-14973 GCA_021808285.1 Pseudomonadota bacterium
CGAGATCGCTCGCGGCGAAGGCGAAGGCCTCGCCGGAAATGTGGAGCGCGACACGCAGGGCGTGTAGCCCGATCAGGCCGCCGGTCAGGGCCAGAGCGGCCGGAGGGGCGCGAATCGCGCGCCGATCCTGGCGCGTCATGTCCATGCGGGCTCGCTCCGAAACTCAGGCCGCTTCGGCCTGCTCGGCGAAGGGCGCA
Source organism: Pseudomonadota bacterium (assembly GCA_021808285.1). GTDB lineage: Bacteria > Pseudomonadota > Alphaproteobacteria > Caulobacterales > Caulobacteraceae > Acaudatibacter. The sequence goes on from JAKBBV010000059.1 coordinate 5,198, forward strand.
GGATCAGGGCCCGGCGCGGCGCGTCCCAAAATCATGTCGGCCGCCTTCTCGGCGATCATCATGGTCGGAGCGTTGGTGTTCCCGCCCACCAGGGTCGGCATGACCGAGGCGTCGACCACCCGCAGCCCCTGCAGCCCCATGAGCCTGAGCTCGGCGTCGACCACGGCCCCCGGATCTCCCGCCACACCCATGCGGCACGTCCCAACCGGGTGATAGATGGTCTCGGCTGCGGTCCGGATCCAGGCATCGATCTCCGCGTCGCTGGCCACCGAAGGGCCGGGGATGAGCTCCACGCCGCGCAGGCTGGCGAGGGCCGGGCGACCGACGACGTCGCGCACCATTTTCACCCCCTCGCGAAGGGCCCGCCTGTCCTCCTCGGCGGCGAGGTAGTTGGCGAAGATCGCCGGATCGTCGAAGGGATCGGCCGAGCGCAGACCGACCCGCCCGCGGCTCTCTGGCCGAAGCTGGCAGACATGGACGGTGAAGCCATCCTTGGCCACGCTCTTCTTGCCGTGATCCTGCATGATCGCCAGGACCAGATGGAGCTGGAGATCGGGCCGGTCGAGATCGGGCCGCGATTTGAGGAAGGCGCCCGATTCCAGGAAGTTCTCGCGCCCGTGCCCCCTGCCGAACAGCATATAGTTGAGCCCGGTGAAGAGCTGGTTGATCCCTGCGCTGTAGGAATAAGCGGTCCTCACGCCAACGGTTTCCCAGCACAGGCTGGCGTCCAGATGGTCCTGCAGGTTGGCGCCGACGCCCTTGAGAGCGTGCCGGGTCTCAACTCCGGCGGATTGCAACTGGTCCGGATCACCAATGCCTGAAAGCTGAAGGATCTGAGGCGACTGCACCGCCCCGGCGCACAGCAGCACCTCGGCGTCGGCGAAGACCTGGCGCGTCTGACCGCCCTCGACGAACTCCACGCCGCTCGCCCGGCTCCCGTCGAGCAGGATGCGCGTGGTCCTCGCGCCGGTGACTGTCGACAGATTCGGCCGCTTCAGGGCCGGACGCAAATAGGCGGCCGCGGCGCTCCAGCGCCGGCCATCGCGGATGGTGAGCTGATAGGGGCCAAAGCCCTCCTGCTGGAAACCGTTGAAATCCGTCGTGGACTTGTATCCGGCCTCGACCCCGGCGGCCATGAAGCGGGAATAGATCGGGTGCGCGGCAGGGGCTTTGGAGACATGCAGCGGCCCCTGTGACCCATGCCAGTCATCCCCTCCCCCTTCGAGGGCCTCGGAGCGCTTGAAATAGGGCAGCACGTCGGCATAGCCCCAACCCTGAAGCCCCATCTGGCGCCAGAGGTCATAGTCTCGGGCGTGGCCGCGAATATAGATCATGCCGTTGATAGAGGAGGATCCGCCCCAGCCTTTACCGCGCGGCCACCACAGGCGCCGATCATCGAGGTGAGGCTCGGGTTCGGTCCAGAAGCCCCAATTATAATCTCCCTTGGCCGAGATCAGGGAGCCGACGCCCGCCGGCATATGGATGAGCAGAGACTTGTCCTGCCCCCCAGCTTCGAGCAGCAGCACTCGGGTCTTGCCGTCAGCGGTGAGACGATTGGCGAGAACGCAGCCCGCCGAGCCCGCCCCGATGATCACATAGTCCCAGCGCTCAGCCGCCATGGGTCCACCCCTTCTTGTTCGCGCCCGGCCCCTGTCGAAGCGCCCGCGGGCCGGACTGTAGGGGGCGCCTCGCGGCCATGACAAGCGCGGGCGAGAGGCGACGTCGGGTCACGCTGCGAGAGGCGCAGGCGCCGGGAGCGCTGAGGGGGGCTTGGCGTGGATCGCTAGACCTGAAGCGCCGTCGCGACAATCTCGACAGAGATGAAACACTCAATAACCATTTGTCTTATATACGTTTTTGATATCATTTTGGCGTGACTTAAGCCCATAGGTGCGGCCAAATCGGCAGCAGTCCTGGCCGCGAATCGGCAACAGCCGAGGCCGCGAATCTCCAACAGGATCGCCGCAAAAGGCAACGTTTTCGCCACCGGCTGGGCCGGGTCCTGGCCACCGCGAGGCCCGACGTCGCGACGATCAGACTTCGGGCGGAGCGCCGAACGGGCGTTCATGAGGACCCTCCAGATCGGGGAGCAGGTTGGGGAGTGAGAATCATTATCCCATATATTGCATATTGTCAATAACGAACGGACTATCGGCGCTAGATGACTTCGAGACCTTGCGTTCGGCAATGTCGCGCCGATCGCGGGACGACATAAGCCGCCGTGCTCCGGGCCGGGCCGGGACCCTCCCCTCGGCGCAGGATCTCAGGCGCGCTTCGCGAATGGCAGCCGCCGCCGGATCAGGGCCCAGGCTTCGGCGCTCTCGCTCAGCCCAAGCACGCGCGCGGCGGTGAAATAGCCGATCGCCCCGGCGACGACGGCGGGACCCAGGCGGGTCATCCGATGGAGTCCGAGAGACGCGAGGTGGTGGTCGACGGCGTAGGCCAGGGCCCCGCAGACGCCCGCCGCGATGAGGCCCCTGGCCAGAAACCCCGCCCAGGAGGCGCCCGAGCCCACATCGATCCGCCCGCGCAGGGCGGCGAACAGCTGGGCCATGTTCACCGTCGCGACGATGGAGGTGATCAGGGCCAGGCCCACATGGCCGAAATGAAAGACCTGCATATTCAAGAAGTTGAGAACGAGGTTGAGACCGATCCCGATCAGGCTCACCCGCAGGGGAATGCGCGGCAGGCTGAGGGCGTAGAAGCAGGGTCGAAGCACCGTGATCGCGGCGTAGCCGGCCAGACCCACCGAATAGGCCTGCAGGGCCGAGGCGGTCTCTATCGTATCGTGAGGGCTGAAGCGTCCGTGTTCATAGATGACGCCGATGATCGGGCGCGCCAGCACCGCCAGTCCCGCCGCCGCCGGCAGGGTCAGGAAAGCCGCCAGGCGCAGGGAGTCCTTGGCGGTGTGGCCGAAAGCGGCGAAGTCCCCGCGCGTGGCGGCCCGCGCCACGGCGGGCAGGGTCGCGGTGGCCAGCGATACGCCGAACAGGCCGATCGGCAGCTGCATCAGGCGAAAGGCGCAATAGAGCCAGGATTGGCCGCCATTGATCTCCGAGGCGAACATCCCATTCACCAGCACGTTCACCTGCACCGTGGCCGATGCGACGAGGCTCGGCCACATCAGCCGCCAAAGCTCCGCCAGGCGCGGATCACCAAAGGCGAGACGCCAGCGAAACCGGAAACCTAGGCGCCACAGCGAGGGCAGCTGCATGCAGAGTTGCGAGAGCCCCCCCAGGAGAACCCCAAGGCTGACCCCGTAGAGGGCGCGCTGATCGAAATCTGGATGGCGCCAATGGGCCAGGGCCTCGGGCTGGAAGATGAAGGCTAACCCCACGCCGCCCACGACGCTGACGATATTGAAGACCGTGGAGGCGGAGGCCGGGATGGCGAACACGAAACGGGCGTTGAGCATGCCCATGACCGCGGCCGCCAGAGACACGAAGAGAATGAAGGGGAAAAGGATCCGGGTCAGGTGAACCGCGAGCGTGAACTTCCCCGGCACGCTGTGGAAACCGAAATTGGTCACCTCGACGATCGCCGGGGCGAAGGCGATGGCGGCGACGCAGATCGCCCCCATGACCACGATCATGGTCGAGAGAATAAGATTGGCCAGGGCCCAGGCCGGCGCCTCGCCTTCCTTCTCCCAAGTCTGGGTGAACAAGGTCGTGAATGCGATGGAGAGAGCGCCTTCGGCGAACATGTCGCGCAGCAGGTTGGGGATACGAAAGGCGGCGATATAGACGTCGAGCAATTCGCCGGCGCCGAACATGGCGGCGAACACCACCTCGCGCAGCAGGCCGAACAGGCGCGAGGCGATGACGGCGATGCCGACGACTCCGGCGGCGCGGCGCGTGCTGGCCAGGCGGGGCGCCGCGGCGGCGTTTGGGGGGCTCATGGGGCTGCGGCTGTCGCCTCGGTGGTCAACGGCCCAGGAGGCTCAGCGGCCCGTCCAGCGCGGCGGGCGCTTCTCGGCGAAGGCGCGCGGGCCCTCGACGAAATCCTGCGAGCGGAACAGGGCGGCGACCTCGGCATACCGGCTCTGGCCGGCGATGGCGTCGGCGAGGCTGGACTCGTCGAGGCCGCGCAACACGGCCGCCTTGGAGGCGCGCACCGACATGGGGCTAAGCTCCACGATCATCGCCGCCCAACGCCGGGCCGCGGTCATCAGGTCCGCCGCCGGGACGACCTCATTGACGAAGCCCAGTTCATGGCCCTCCCGCGCGGTCACCCGGCGGCCGGTCAGGATCATGCCCATGGCCCGCTTGAGCCCGATGGCCCGGGGCAGACGGTGCAGACCTCCGGCCAGGGCCGCCAGACCGACCCGGGGCTCGGGCAGGGCGAAGACGGCGGTCTCGGCGGCGATGATCAGGTCGCAGGCGAGCGCGATCTCGAAGCCCCCGCCCATGGCCACGCCGTTGACCGCCGCGATCAGCGGCTTGGCCAGGTCGAAACGCGAGGTCAGCCCCGCGAAGCCTGACGGCGGAGACTTCATTTCCCCACCCGTGGCCTGCCACTTGAGGTCGTTGCCCGCCGAAAAGGCGCGGTCGCCGGCGCCGGTAAGGATCATCACCCATTGTTCGGGATCGTCGCGGAAGGCGTCGAGCGCCCCGGCCATCTCGAAATGCGCCGGCGAGTGGAGAGCGTTCATGACCTCCGGCCGATTGAGGGTGAGAAGAGTCACCGGCCCTTCCCGTTCCAGCGTGATGAATTCATAAGCCATGAGGTATCTCCCTATTCGGCCCGCAGCGGGCGAGGTCACGCTCAGAGCGCCGCGAGCCCGGCGCGATAGCGCTTCCAGTTTTCCACATAATGAACGGCGCCGGCGGAGATCCCAGCCGCCTGCTCGGGGCTGAGCGTGCGCACCACCCGCCCGGGCGAACCCATGACCAGGCTATGATCAGGAATCTCCTTCCCCTCCGGGATCAGGGAGCCGGCGCCGATCAGGCACCCCGCCCCGATACGGGCGCCGTTGAGCACAATCGCGCCAATTCCGATCAAACTGCCGTCTCCGATGGTGCAGCCGTGCAGCATCACCTTGTGGCCGACAGTGACATTGGCGCCGATGGTCAAGGGTTTGCCCAAGTCGGTGTGAAGGACGCTGTTGTCCTGAACGTTGGAATTCTCACCGATAAGGATGGGATCATTGTCTCCGCGCAGCACAGCGCCGAACCAGATACTCGCGTTTGTCTTGAGAACGACGCGACCGATCACACTGGCTGTGGGCGCTATCCAGTATTGGCCTTCCTCCGGAAAGGTGGGGGTCACACCGCCCAAGCTATAAACCGTCATCCGTACACCCCCTAAACTTGAAACTTGCCGCTTATAAACCTTCTAGAAATAAGTTTAGATCACCGTGTCTTGGCGATTCGGGGCTTGGCCTTCGACTCGCCGTCGGGCCTCGCGCGCGGTCGCGCCTGATGTGGAACACTTGGAAGACGTGGAGAACGGGGTGTCGCTCACGGCAGACGGGCGGTCAACACCGCCCCCCTCGCCCGGATCTCGCCGCTCTGACGGCGATGCGGCGCCGTCACCTCGCGCCGATCGCAAAGGGACCTTCACCGAAATCACGGGCGGGCCTTCGGGCGCCGCCCTTTCTTTTTGCCCCGAACCTCTGGAGTAGCTCTCATGACCAAGCGACCCCTGAAGCGTCTGGTGCGCGAAGGCGCGTTCGACGATCGGGAGTTTCAGGAGGACAGCAAGATCCGGCGCCTGCCCACGGCGCGCGGCTGGAGTCCGCACGGACCGGACGAGCGGGATCAGGGCTACCTCAAGACGGTCAAGGCCAAGTCCGAGGGCCAGGAAGCGCTGATGGCCGCCATGGACGCCAAGGCGCTGGTTCTGGCGCTTGGCCCGGCAGGCACCGGCAAGACCTATCTGGCCATCGCCAAGGCCGTGGAGGCTCTGGAGGCCGGGCGGGTCGGCCGCATCGTACTCTCGCGCCCCGCCGTGGAGGCCGGCGAATCGATCGGCTTCCTACCGGGCGAGGTGGAGGACAAGCTGGCCCCCTATCTGCGGCCGCTCTACGACGCCCTGTCCGATCGCCTGTCGATGAAACGGGTGCGTTCGCTCATGGCCGAGGGGGCCATCGAGATCGCCCCGGTGGGATTCATGCGCGGACGGACGCTGAACAACGCCTTCGTGGTCATCGATGAGGCGCAGAACTGCACCTACATGCAACTCAAGATGTTGCTCACCCGTCTGGGCTGGAGCTCGACCATGGTGGTCACCGGCGATCCGGCCCAGTCGGATCTGCTGCCGGAGCTGTCGGGCCTCAAGCCCGTGGCCGAACGCCTGGAGACTCTGCCGACCGTGGCGGTGGTGCGCCTGACCGACCGAGATATCGTGCGCCATCCCCTGGTGGCGGAGATGCTGACGGTGTTGTGAGGCGCGCCCCGGGCGGACGATACGGGGTCAGGCGCGCGACAACATGAGCAAGGCGCCGGCGCCGGCCGCCACGCAATAGAGGGCGAAGGGCGAAAAGCCCCTGACCTCGTGTGACCGGAACCAGCGCATGAGCGCCCATACGCTGGCCAGGGCTGTCAGGCCGGCGACGACCCCCGCCGCCAGTGAGAGCGGACCCAGAGACTCGTGCGCCTTCATCAGCTTGGGCGCCTCCAGCACCACCGCGCCGCAGATGATCGGAGTGGCCGTGAGGAAGGAGAAACGGGCGGCCTCCTCGTGATCGAAACCGCGCAAGTAGCCGCCAGCCATGGTGGCTCCGGAGCGTGAGAGTCCGGGAATGAGGGCCAGGCACTGGTAGAGCCCGATGACTGCGGCGTCGATAAAGCTCATCTGGCCCAGTGGGCGCGAGGCGCCGCGGCGGAAGCGCTCCGCCGCAAGCAACAGAACACCGTTGAACATCAGAAAGAGCGCCGCCAGGCGCGGCGCGCCAAATCCGTGGCGGAGCGTCTTTTCGAACAGGCCTCCCAGAATCACCGCGGGGATAGTGGCCACAATCACGCGCCAGAACAGACGGCGATCGGCGGCCCCGGCCGGATCGGAAAAGCGCAAGACCGAGACCGCGAAGCTCCACCAGTCGCGCCAGAAGAAGGCCAGGAGCGCGATCGCCGTTCCCAGATGCATGACCGCCAGAAAGGGCAGGAATCCTGGCGCGTTCTCATCGACATTCCGCCAGCCCAGAAGGGCCGGGGCAATCACCGCGTGCCCGAGGCTTGAGATCGGGAAGAGCTCGGTGACGCCCTGAAGCGCCGCCATGACAAGGGCCTGAACAAGGGTCACGGGCGTCGTCTCTCCCTGAGATGCGGTCAGCGCGGAGGTCGGGAATACGGAGGTCTCGATCGGCGCGAGACGTGGAATCTGGCGCCGCCGATGTCTGTAAGTCGTAAGTCTTGACGGGTGATGACCGCGGTCAGACGCCGCCGGTGCGGATCCAGTCCAGGCCCTCGGCCCATTCCACGAGGGGAAGCTCATCCCGCCTCGCCTCAAGGAAGGCGAAGCGCCTGTCGGCCAGTTCCGCGCGGCGGTCGGCCAGCAGGCAACCCGGTTCTCGCGGACGCACGACGCTGATCCCGTGATCCATGGCGATCAAGCGCGAGGAAAGCCCCGGCGTCGCAGCGATCTCGAATGCGCACTTCCAGCCGTCGCCCGTCCAGCCCCGGCTCTGGATCTGCGGCACGTGTTCTTCCTTCCAGTCGCGGGGCAGCATGTCGTGCAGGGCGATCCAGCCGCCGGGCTTCAGCCATTTGAGGGCGTTGACGAGGTCTCGTCGGACCTGGTCATAGAGATGTAGACCGTCGACGAAGATCACATCGAACCCTTCGCCCTCCCAGGAGGCGAAAAAGGCGTCGCTGGTCATGCGATGGGTGCCGCCGCGCGCCGGGTCCACGCCGATCTTCACCGGGGCCATGACGGCCCGGAACAATTCATCGCCGGCGCAGCCGATCTCCAGATAGCGGGCCTGGGGCCGCCCCGAGAGGAGCAGGTTGACCAGGGCGATCCGGTTGTAGGGGATGGCCGACCAGTCATAGTCGAACCTGCCCTGCCAGGCATTGGCCCGCCAGCGCCGCTCCAGCCGCGCTTCGGTCAGAATCGTCCTCAGACGACGAGGCTTGCGGCGGGGCCTGATGGCGTCGGACGGCGTCGCGGGGAACATCAGACGCCTATGACCTCATTGACCGGCGCCCCGCAACCGGTCTCTAAGCGCCTCGCCCCGCGACGAGGAGATGCCGCGGGGGCGTGGAGGGCTGATGGGTCCGGTCAAGCTCATCGCGCCGCGGCGGCTCAATGACCCGCGCGGCTGGTTCGCCGAGACCTGGAACGCGCACAGCTTCGCGCGCCTGGGCGTGGAGGCCAACTTCGTCCAGGACAATCTCTCACGCTCGGGGCCGCGCGGGGTGCTGCGCGGGCTGCACTTCCAGGCCCCGCCCCACGCCCAGGCCAAGCTGGTGCGCTGCGCCCGGGGCCGTATTTTCGATGTCGCCGTGGACATCCGACGCGGATCGCCAAGCTTCGGCGCCTGGACAGGCGCCGAGTTGTCGGAAGAGAACGGCCGGATGCTGTTCATTCCCGCCGGCTTCGCCCACGGCTTTCTGACCCTCCAGGACGACTGCGAGGTCGCCTACAAGGCGAGCGACTTCTACGCGGCGCAGAGCGAGGGGGGGCTGATCTGGAGCGACCCGGATCTGGCCATCGCCTGGCCGCTGGCGGGGGGTGCGCCGCTCGTCTCGGACAAGGATTCCAGGCTTCCCGGGCTGGCGGGATTCCAGAGCCCCTTCGTCTATGATGGCGAGCCCCTGACCCCTGTGGGCGATGAGCCCCTGACTCCATGACCCGAGCCGCGTGACAGACGCCCAACGCATCCTCGTCACCGGCGGCGCCGGCTTCATCGGCTCGGCCTTGATCCGCCGTCTGATCGCGGCCACGCCCCACCGCGTGCTCAATCTCGACGCCCTGACCTATGCGGCCAGCCGCGACGCCCTGGCCGAGGTCGAGGGCCATGAGCGCTATGGCTTCATCCACGCCGACATCCGTGAGCGCGAAGCCGTGCGCGCGGCTCTCGCCGAGTTCGCGCCGGACATCGTCACCCATCTGGCGGCCGAATCGCATGTGGACCGGTCCATCGACGCCCCGGGCGCCTTCATCGAGGTCAATGTCGGTGGAACGACCAGCCTTCTGTCTGAGACCCTGGCCTATTGGCGCGCCCTGCCCTCGCCGCGACGCGAGCGCTTCCGCTTCCATCACATCTCCACGGATGAGGTTTTCGGCGCCCTTGCCGCCACGGGCGTGTTCTCAGAGACCAGTCCCTACGACCCACGGTCCCCCTATTCGGCCTCCAAGGCCGGCGCCGACCATATCGTGCGCGCCTTTGGCCACACCTTTGGGCTGCCTGTCCTGATCACCAACTGCTCGAACAATTACGGGCCCTGGCAGTTCCCCGAGAAGCTGATCCCGCTGATGATCATCAAGGCGCTCAGAGGCGAGCCCCTGCCGGTCTATGGCGCGGGGGATCAGGTGCGCGACTGGCTGCACGTTGAGGATCATGTGGAGGCCCTGATCCGGGTGTTCGAGGCGGGAACGCCGGGCGAGACCTATCTGATCGGGGGCCGCTGCGAGCGCACTAATCTGGACATCGTTCGCGCCATCTGCGCCCACCTGGACGGCGTGCGGCCCCGCCCCGATGGCAAGCCCCACGCCGACGCCATCGCCCATGTGGCCGACCGGCCCGGCCATGACCGGCGCTATGCCGTCGACCCCTCGAAGATCGAGCGCGAGCTGGGCTGGAGGGTGGGGACGCCTTTTGGCGACGGGATGGA
>JAKBBV010000060.1 GCA_021808285.1 Pseudomonadota bacterium
GGGGGGGGGGGCCAGCTGAAAGCGGGGGAGGGGGCCTGTCCCGGTCGCGGCGCCTGCCGCCCATCCTCCCCTGCGAAGCGGGGGAGGGGGACCGCTGAAAGCGGTGGAGGGGGCCTGTCTCGGTCGCGGCGCCCGCCGCCCCATCTTCCCCTGCGAAGCGGGGGAGGGGGACCGCTGAAAGCGGTGGAGGGGGCCTGTCTCGGTCGCGGCGCCCGCCGCCCATCCTCCCCTGCGAAGCGGGGGAGGGGGACCGCTGAAAGCGGTGGAGGGGGCCTGTCTCGGTCGCGGCGCCGCCGTGCGCGTGAGGGGACGACGCTTCAGCCGCCGAAATAGGCCGGGTGGTCGAGGTCGGCCAGGAGACCCGGCTCCCGCGGCGTCCAGCCCAGGCGGTCGCGGGTCAGGCGGCTGCTCGCCGGGCAGTCGATGGCGGCGAACATGGCGAACCAGGAGAAGTGCGCGGCCGCCTCCTGGGGCGATTGCGAGACCACCGGAACGCCCAGGCGCCGGCCGATGACCGCGGCGATCTCGCGGAAGGGGACGCCCTCCTCGGCGATGGCGTGCAGGGCCGGGCCGTCATAAGCCCGCTCCAGGGCCAGACGATAGAGTCGCGCGGCGTCCAGCCGGTGCACGGCCGGCCAGCGGTTGAGGCCCTCGCCGATATAGGGCGACACCCCGCCCGCTCGGGCGAAATCGATCAGGCGCGGAACGAATCCGTGGTCTCCGTGGCCGTGGACCGAGGGCGCCAGGCGGATGGCGCAGGCCTTCACGCCCCGCTCGCGCAGGGCCTGGACCGCCGCTTCCGGGTTGCGGGGAAAAGCCGCGTTTTCGGCCCGGGGCGCGGTCTCTTCCGTGGCCATCTCGCCGGGGGTCAGAAGGGCGACGCCCGAGGTGACGAGGACCGGCCGGTCGGAGCCCGCCACCGCCTCGCCAAGGGCGGCGATCGCGCCCTGCTCCACCGCGCCGCTCTCCGCCATGCGCGAGAAGTCGTGGTTGAAGGCGGTGTGGATCACGCCGTCGCAGCGCCCGGCGGCCTCCTTCAACAGCGCGACATCCTCGATGGCGCCCATCAGGACCTCGGCCCCCGCGGCAGCCAGATCGGCCGCCTTTTCGCGAGAGCGGCACAGCCCCACCACCGTGTGACCGGCGCCGATCATCTCTTGGACCACGGCCGAACCCACCCAACCGGTCGCCCCGGTGACGAAAACGCGCATGACCTTCACTCCTGCTGCTGGCGTCCGCCCCATCTGGGCCCGCAAGCGATCAGGTTAAAGACGTGATTTTATAGGGGTATATCGACTACCTGTCTGGGCGAAGCGCCTGGAAGGTCCACCTCTTCGGTCCCAACGGCTCGAACGCCGCTCGACGGGACCTTGCATTTCTCTATTGTCCTTCATGACAGTTTTGAGGGGGGGTTCATGATGAATCGGCAGTCTTTCCGCGGCGTCGCGACGCGTCTCGGCCCGAGCCTGATGGCCCTGGCCCTGGCGGCGGGCCCGGCGCTCGCCCAGGCTCCGGCCCCCGCCCCCTCCCCCGTCCCACCGGCGCCGGCCGTGGACCCGGCTCTGTTCAAGGCCCTGCACTGGCGCGGCATCGGCCCCTATCGCGGCGGCCGCGCCCTGGCCGTGACCGGGGTCGAGGGCGAGCCGGGCCTCTATTATTTCGGGGCCGCCGCCGGCGGCGTCTGGAAATCCACCGACGCCGGCGCGCACTGGACGCCGATCTTCGATTCCGTCCCCAACGCCTCCATCGGGGCCATCGCGGTCGCCCCTTCGGATCACAAGGTCATCTATGTGGGAACCGGCGAGGGGGCCCTGCGCGGCGACATCACCTGGGGCGATGGGGTGTGGAGATCGGCTGACGCGGGCAAGACCTGGACCCATATGGGCCTTTCCGACACCCGTCAGATCGGCGCCCTGATCGTCGATCCCGCCAATCCCGACATCGTCCTCGTCGCCGCCGAGGGCCATGCCTTCGGCCCCAATGCCGAGCGCGGCGTGTTCCGCTCCGCGGACGGCGGCAAGACCTGGACCAAGGTGCTCTACAAGGACGAGAACACCGGCGCGGTGGACGTGACCTTCGATCCCGGCAACCCCAGGATCGTCTATGCCGCCCTCTGGCAGGTCCGCCGCCAGCCCTGGGGCTTTTCCAGCGGCGGCGAGGGCAGCGGCCTTTATCGCTCTGAGGATGGCGGCCTGACCTGGACCCAGCTCAAGGGCGCCGGCCTGCCCGAGGGGATTCTCGGCCGGATCGATGTCTCGGTCTCCAAGGCCGACCCCAAGCGCATCTACGCCATGATCGAGGCCAAGGAGGGCGGCCTCTATCGCTCGGACGACGCCGGCGCCCACTGGACGCGGGTCAGCGACGATGGGCGCATCCGTCAGCGGGCCTGGTACTTCTCCAAGATCTACGCCGACCCCAAGTCCGTCGACACCGTCTATGCCCTCAATACCGGCATGCTGAAATCCACCGACGGCGGCAAGACCTGGGCCCTGACCTCCGCGCCCCATGGCGACCACCACGCCCTGTGGATCGACCCTTCCGATCCGAACGATCTGATCAACGCCAGCGACGGCGGGGCCAGCGTCACCCTCGACGGCGGCAAGACCTGGTCGAGCGAGATGAACCAGCCCACGGCCCAATTCTATCACGTGGCCGTGGATAACCGCTTCCCCTACTGGATTTATGGCGCCCAGCAGGACAATTCGAACCTCGCTGCGGCCAGCTTCTCCGACGACGGGGCGCTGGGCCCTCGCGACTGGTATCCGGCCGGCGGCGGCGAGAGCGGCTTCGTCGTCCCCGATCCGCGCGACGCCGACATCATCTATAGCGACGCCGAGAACACCTACGGACGCTATGTGAAATCGCGCGAGCAGGTGGAGAATATCAGCCCCTGGCCGGTGGACAATTCCGGCCACGCCGCGGCCGAGCTCGCGCACCGGTTCAACTGGACCTCGCCGCTGATGCTGTCGCCGCACGATCCGGACGTGATCTACGCCGCCTCCGAAGTGGTCTGGAAGTCGACCGACCACGGCCATAGCTGGGCCATCATCAGCCCCGACCTCACCCGCGACGACAAGTCCAAGCAGCAGGCCTCCGGCGGTCCCCTGACCAAGGACATCACCAGCGTCGAATATTACGACACCATCTTCACCCTGGCGGAGTCGCCCAAGGCCAAGGGCCTGCTCTGGGCCGGCTCGGACGACGGCCTCGTGCACCTGACCCGCGACGACGGCGCCCACTGGTCGGACGTGACGCCCAAGGACCTGCCGGCCTGGAGCACGGTCAGCATGGTCGAGCCCTCGCCCTTCTCCGCCGACGGCGCCTATCTGGCCGTGGACCGGCACAAGCTCGACGACATCAAGCCCTATGCCTGGAAGACCGCCGACGGCGGCGCCACCTGGACCTCCATCGCCGCGGGCCTGCCCGACGGGGCCGTGGTCCACGCCGTGCGCGAGGATCCGCAACGGCCGGGCCTGCTCTTCGCCGGCACGGAGATGGGCGTCTTCGTCTCCTTCGACGACGGCGGCCACTGGCAATCGCTCCAGCTCGACCTGCCGGCGACGCCCATCCACGACCTCCTGATCAAGGGCGACGATCTGGTGGTCGCCACCCACGGGCGCGCCTTCTGGGTGCTCACCGACATCACGCCCCTGCGCCAGATAGGCCCGGGGACCGGGAGCGCGGCGGTGACCCTCTACAAGCCCCAGACCGCCCTTCGCCTGCACTATCCCGATCAGATCGACGACCGCCCGCCCGTGGGCGAGAACCCGCCCGCCGGCGCGATCATCGACTATGGGCTGAAGGACAAGCCCAAGGGCGAGCTGACGGTGGACATTCTGAACGCCCAGGGCGTCTCGATCCGCCATCTGTCGAGCCTGCACTCCACCAAGGAGGTGCAGCCCCCCGAATGGCCCGACCAGATCGTGCCCAACGACCAGATTCCGGCCGAGGCCGGCATGAATCGTCTGGTCTGGGACCTGCGCGTCAACGATCCGACTCAGATTCCGGGCGCCTTCTATTCGGACTCCAAGCCGCGCGGCTATCTGGTCGGGCCGGGGGTCTACACGGTGCGGCTGAGCGTGGACGGACAGACCTTCACCCAGCCCCTGACCGTGGTCGCTGATCCCCGCGACAAGACCAAGGAGGGGTCGGGCGCCGACGCGGCCATCGCCGCCAAGACCGAGCTGGCGGCCAGGGTGTGGACCGACATCGACGCCCTGCACGCGGCGGTGAACCAGATCCGGGCGGCGCGCCGCGAGCTGGCCCACGCCAAAACCCCCGACGCGGCCAGGGACGCCAAGCTGGCGGCGATCGAAGAGCAGCTGATGCAGGTGAACATGAAGGGCTCGGAGGCCAATCTCGCCTTCCCCGGCATGCTGAACGAGCAGTACGCCTCCTTCCAGGGCGCCATCGACGACGCCGACACCGCCCCCACGACCCAGGAGATCGCCATGTTCGACGACCTCCATCGGCGCCTGGAGGTTCAGCTCGCGGCCTGGAAGGCGCTGAAGGCGGGGTAGGGGACTGGGCGGCAGGCCTCGGCGGCGTTGGGGATGCCGAGGTGGGAGCGAGCCCGGGCGCGTGGCGCGGCCGATCCTTGGTCCGCGTCAAGGGCAAGCCTCTCGGATCACAAGCCCCGTGACCCGTCGCACCTCTCGGCTCGCTCCCGAACGATGGCGGCATAGGATTGCGGCGCCGCCTGATCGAGCCCCTCCCCCGCGAGCGCGGCGGCCACGATCGGCGCCTGCTTCGCCATGGCTTCCGCCAGCGTCCGCACGCGGCGGCGGGTAAAAGGCGCGGCCATGCCGACGCCCCTGGCGAACGCTTCCCAGGTGTCCGGCTTGAATTCCGCAAGCGTCGCGCGCCGGGCGATCTTCATGGAGAGCGTCTGGCTCAGCTCGGGATAGGCTGCCGTGCAGAGCAGATCATAGAGCGGCGCGAAGCCGATATCCCGACCCTGGTGAAGAAGGCTGAAATTCTTGCCGTGGGCGTCGGCGTTGCCGAGGACCAGATTGAAGATCGCCGCGTCGAGCAGCCGAAGAACGGCGGGCGCCGGCGCGGCGCAAGCCCGGCGGACAAGCCCGAAACAGTCGGCGAATCCCGGCCCGCCCTCGCCGGCGTATTTGGCCTCGGGCGGAATGCCTAGAGCGCCGTCCGACCAGATGGGAACTGTCTGGGCGGTCAGACGGCGCGTAAACGATTGAATCTAGAGCGGTGTAAGGACTCAGGGGTGATTCCGTCAGTTCGAGAACCGCTCTAGCGCCTGGCAAAAGTCCTCCTGGTGCAGACGACGAACACGGCCGTCCGGCCCGAATTCGCGGTCGTAGCGTTCGACCAGGAGGAAGGTGTGATGGCCGACCTGGCGCGGTTCGACAGGCGCGACCTTCAGCCCCACCGCCGCGGCCAGCCGCATCGCGAAGGCTTCGTTCTCGGTCGTGGCGGGAAAGCGCGCCATCGCCGGCTTGAGGATATGCGTCGTCGGCTGGCCCGGTCGCGGCAAGGCGATCTGGCCCTCCACCAAGAGGACGGGCAGCTTTGGCTGGGCGCCGGCCAGCGACAGGCGAAGCCCGTCGCGCCCGGCGAGCATCGGCCGGCGCGGAAGCGCTTCGAGGATGTCGCCGAGTTCAACCCCACTGAGCGGGACGGCGTCGTCGGACGATGTGACCGCAGGCGGGGCTTCGCCTTTCGGCCAGAGCGCCAGCGCGCCGGCGACATCGCCGCCAAGGGCCCCAAGCAAACGGAAGTCGTTGGCCATGGAGATGCCGAGGCTCTGGGCTGCGGCTTCGCGCTGGGCCTCTTCGGGAAGGAGGCCGGCGAAGAACGGACGGCTCTCCCGCCGGTTGAACGGCGCCTCGCGTTTGGGAAGCGATTGCGAGATCGGTGGCCGGCTTTCGTCATCAAGCCAGGCCTGGTCATAGACGAACCCCAGATCGCCCTGCGGGTCGATGCTGAGATCGCCGACCCGCCTTTCATCCCACCAGACCGACAGGGTGCGCGTCATGGGCTCCGCCTCTCCGGGGCCTTCCCGGATCGCGGAACGAGCTGACAATCGAGGCCGAGCGCGCCCAGAACAGCGAGCATCTTGCCGACCTGGGCGGTGGGCTTGCCCGCTTCAAGTTCGACGAGGAAGCGCACGCCGACGCCCGCGGCGGCGGCAAGCTCTGCCTGGCGCAGCTTGAGTGCGCGACGGGCGGCTTTGATGGCCGAAGCGAGGTCAGAGGGCGTGGTCATGTGAGTCTTCCCGATCGGGAATATATCGTGCCCGAATCCCGAAAGCCAAGGTAATCTTCCCGTTCGGGAAAATTCGCGAGTCCTCAGCTCCATCGACAGTAAAATATCCCGGTCGGGAATTTTGCTAGGGTGCTCATGAGGCTGGATGGATCAATACGTCGCCGGTCGCGGTTGGAATTCCACGATCACGTCGTCGAGCCAGATGAGCCGCCGGACGTCGCCCACATCAAAACCCCCGACGCAGCCGAGGACTCCAAGCTGGCCGCCTGGAAGGCGCTGAAGGCGGGGTAAGGGGGAGGGGCTGCGGCTAGCGCCCAGCGTCTCGGATTCCCATTCCGGGAGACCCTCACGCGCACAGCGCGCCCGGAGAGGGCGGACTAAGCGGGCTCCCGCGCGAGCTGAACGTCCAGAGTGATCTCCGAATAGGCGAGGCGCGGGACACGCGCCTTACCTTCGCCTGGATCGAACTGAACCAGCCCGTAACGCTCCAGGGTTCGGAGCGTACGAGAGACATTCGAAGGCGCACGTCCGGTTCGCTCCGCCAATTCACTGACGGACCTGGGATGCGTGGACGCGATCGTGGCGAGCAGTGCGCGATTTCGGTCGGAGAGGACCTTGGCGAAGCTCTCCATGGACTGAAACCAGACCTTCGGCTCGTCCATCCCAGGCTTGTACACCCCCTTTGCGATGGCGAGTGTCCTGGCCTTGTAGTCAGCGAGCGATGCGATCCCGATCTTGAGCTTAGTCATGGTCCACTCCTCTTTCCGCGAGCACGGCTTCGACCTCGGCCCAGAAGTCGGTCAGCAGGCTCGCGGCGTCCTGATAGGCATAAGGCCGCACGTTGCGCAGCCGATGCTTGTGATCGTGGGCCGTCTTCCTTGAACGCGCGGCGGGTCCGGTTTGCGGCGCCACCGGGTGGGCGTTGTCGAAGCCAACCAAGCGCTCGCCTGATTTCGCATGGAGCGTGAGCGAGTAATTCAATCCGTGCGGCCGATGTTCTGATACGGGCGCCCGCTTGACGACGAACTTCACCCAATGGCCGCCATCGTCGATGACGAACAGCTCACCATCAAGCACCAGCAGCGTATCAAGGCCTGGGTCTCTATCTATCACACGTTCATATTATCAGACGATGATAAAAAAGATACCCGCATCGTCCTGAGATGGCGCCGGAAAATCGGACAGTTGGTTAAGGTGGGTTCGAACTCGATGAAGGACGGACCTTTGGCCGTGGCGCCGGCGCTCCGAGGCGATCCTCCTGTCCCTTGACTGCATCCTTTTGACTCACTCCCCTTGACCCGCGCATCGCATTTTGCAATCATTCGCGCGTCATGTCGCCGGATGCGCCCTCTTCCGAAATGTTCCAGCTCGCCATGGGCGACTGTTCGCCCGAACATGTCTCGTGGGAGGCGCGGATCGCGCGGGCGGAGGACAGGCTTAGCGATTTGCAGTCTCTCGCTCGGATCGGCCTGGAGTTGACCCGCGATCTCGCGCGCGGGTGCACGGAGGACACGCCAGGCCAGGTCAAGACGGGCCGCGCCCTGGTCGACTCCGCCAACGCCTTTGTCCGTCTCTCGCGCGCGGTGCGCCTGACCCTGGCCCTGGAATCCGGCATCGAGGCCGAGATCGCCGCCCTGCGCGCCGGGACCGAGCCGTCCGGCCCCGCGTCGTTCGGCGGCTCGCCGTCCGCGCCGCCCCTGATCGGCGAGGGCGCGACCGACCTTGCCCCGCTACCCTCCGCCGGCCTTTCCGCCGCCGGCGCGGCGCCGCCCGCCGCGGAGGCGCAAGCGCGGGCCGAAGACCGTGACGAAGGCCTTGACGAAGACCTCAGGGATTCCGAACCGACCCCCTCGGGCGAGGGCGACCTCTCCAGCCGTCTGATCCAGAGCCTGAGCGGCCCGTTTCGCGAACGTCTGCGCGATGTCGAGCGCCCCGAGTCTTTCTATGACCGTCCCTTCGAGGACGCCGTGCGCGACATCCGCCGCGATCTGGGCCTTCCGCCCCTGGCGGCGGGGCCCGGCGAGGATCTGGACGGTCTCGAAAACCCGTCCGAGGCGGCCCCGTTCCCCGGTGAGGCTTCCCCCGGCGCGGCTTCGCCTCAAGGCGGGCCGTGGCCGCCTCCCTCCTGGCGCGGAGGGCGCCTCAGCCGCGCCGCCCAACGGCGCCCGCGACCTCCCGAACGCCCCCCGCCCTGAACCCGCCTCGTCGAACCAGCGTTCCGGAACCGGCGTCTCGGAGTCGGCCGCGACGATCAGGCGAAGGCCAGGGGGCTGTCTTCGGCTCGCCCTCCTCAAACAACCTCCCGGACGGCCCTCGTCGCGGCGCCGCGCCACAGGCGCGCCCGAGGCGTGGCCTTTGGTGCGGGCGGCCGGGATCGAACCGGCACGGGGTAACCCCCAACGGATTTTAAGTCCGTTGCGTCTACCAGTTTCGCCACGCCCGCACGGCGCGCGTCAGGGAATGGCGCGGCGGGGGGCGGGGTTCAAGGGGCTTTGTCGGCGCCGCGGCGACGAACCTTCAAGCCTCGACCCGCCTCACCGAGCGTGCGCCCAGTGGGGCCAGGGCCTCAAGAAGCTCGCCCACGGCCGTCTCCACCTCCGCCGCGTCGCGGCCGCGGATGACGAGGTTGGCGCCAAAGCCGTCCTGGCTGAAGAAGGGATAGCTGCCCATCGACAGCGTCTTGTGCGCCCGCGCCAGGGCCTCCAGGGGGGCGGCCATGACGCTCTCGCCGATGCCCTCCACACGCACGGTGCGGGCGATGACCACCTTGCCGGTGCGCAGGCGCGGGCCGACATCGTCCATCATGCCGCGCATGATCTGCGGCACGCCGGCGAGCACGAAGACATTGCCGATCTGGAACCCGGGCGGGCCCTGAACGGGATTGCGCACCAGGCTCCCCCCCACGGGGACTCGGGCCATGCGCCGGCGCGCGGGGTTGGGCTCCTCGCCCCAGCGGTCGCGCATCAGGGCCAGGATGTCCGGGTGCTCCTCCAGCGCCACGCCGAAGGCCGCGGCGACGCAGTCGGCGGTGATGTCGTCATGGGTGGGGCCGATGCCGCCGGTGGTGATCACATAGTCATAGCGCGCGCGGAGATGGTTGAGCGCAGCGATGATCTCCTCGGCGATGTCGCCCACCACCCGGGCCTCGGCCACGTCCACGCCATAGGTCCCCAGATAGCGGGCGATGAAGTTGAGATTGGTGTCCTGGGTGCGGCCCGAGAGGATCTCGTCGCCGATGATCATCACCGCCGCGGTGACCCGCTCCGCATCCGCCATGACCGTGCTCTCCTTCCGCCGGGCAGGGCATAGGCCTGACCCGGGGGCCTTCGCAAGCCGGGCCGCCGCCGCCGAGGGGCGAAATGCGGTCAAGGATATTGAGCTGGAGACGCCGGCCCATCGTGTCTATAATCAGAGCGATTTTCTATATCCGGACCCGTTGCCATGGCGCTGAGCTTCAAGGACCCAGAAACCGAAAGTCTGGCGCGGGAGGTCGCGGGCCTGACGGGCGAGAGCCTGACCCAGACGGTGAAGACGGCGCTGCGCGAGCGTTTGAAGCGAGAGCGGATCCTGCGGGGACACCCGCCCATGGATCGCGCGGCGATCGACGCCCTGACGGCGCGCTTCAAGACCCTGCCGATCCAGGACGCGCGGTCGGAGGACGACATACTGGGCTATGATCCAGGCGGCCTTCCCTCCTGATGGTGATCGACAGCTCCGCCGTGATGGCGATCCTGCAAGGCGAGCCGGAGCGCGAGGCCTTTCTCGACCGCCTGGCGGCCACCCAGACCCGGATCATGTCCGCGGCCACCCGGGCCGAGATCGCCATGGTCGTTCTCGCGCGTCACGGCGAGGCCGGTCTTGAGGTGCTCGACGCCCTTATCCAGGACCTCGATATCGCCATCGTGCCTCTGACCTCGGCTCACGCCGCTCTCGCCTTGGACGCCTTCCGTCGCTTCGGCCGCGGTCGTCATCCCGCCGGCCTGAACTTCGGCGACGGCTTCGCCTACGCCCTGGCCCGGGCGAGCGACGAGCCCCTGCTGTTCAAGGGCGATGACTTTGCGCGGACCGATATCGCGCCGTCTCTGGGTTAGGGAGAGGCGCATGCGCTTCCCCGAACCCCTCGTCCCCGGGCGCCTGGTGCGCCGTTATAAGCGCTTCTTCGCCGATGTGGCGCTGGAGAGCGGCGAGGTCGTCGTCGCCCACTGTCCCAATCCCGGCGCCATGCTGGGCCTCAATACCGAGGGCCTCGGGGCCGAGGGCCGCAAGGCCTGGCTGAGCCCGGCGCGCGGGGCGGGGCGCAAGCTCGCCTGGACGCTTCAGATGGTGGAGGCCGACGGCGGCCTGGTGGGCGTCAATACCCTCACCCCCAACACCCTGGTGGCCGAGGCCCTGGCGGCCGGGTCGATCCCGGAGCTGGCGGGCTATGCGCTGCACCGGCGCGAGGTGAAGATGGGCGCGGCCAGCCGGGTGGATTTCGTGCTCGAGCATCCAGAAAGGCCCCGCTGCTGGCTGGAAGTGAAGAACTGCCACCTGCGGCGCGAGGGGCCCCTGGCGGAGTTCCCCGACTGCGTGGCGGCGCGCTCGGCCAGACACCTGCGCGAGCTTTCCGACCGCGTGGCCGAGGGCGAGCGGGCCGTGCAGCTCTTCGTCATCCAGCGCATGGATTGCGAGGCCTTCGCCGCCTGCGCCGATCTCGATCCGACCTATGCCCGGGGCCTGGACGCCGCGGTCGCCGCCGGGGTCGAGGTCCTGGCCTATGCCTGCGCCCTCGATCTGGAGGAAATCCGCATCGTCCGGCGCGTGCCCTGTCGCGCGCCCTGGACGCGAGCGGGCGCCGGCGCCATCTTAAGAGCCTCATGAGCCTGGCCGACGACACCCTTCCCCTGGCCCGCGCGGGCCGCCGCATCCCCATCCATGACGCGGAGGGGTTCGAGGGCATGCGCGTCGCCGGCCGCCTGGCGGCGCAGTGCCTGGACATGCTGGGCCCGCATGTAAAGCCGGGCGTGTCCACCCTGGAGCTCGACCGCCTGGCGCGGGAGTTCATCCTCGATCACAAGGCCCTGCCGGCCTGCATCTTCTATCGCGGCTATGGCCACACCCTGTGCATCTCGCCCAACCATGTCGTCTGTCACGGCATCCCGGGCGACCGGCCCCTGCGCGAGGGCGACATCGCCAATATCGACGTCACCGTCATCGTCGAGGGCGGCTGGCATGGCGACACCTCGCGCATGTATCTGGTGGGCGAGGTCGCGCCCCGGGCCCGGCGCCTGGTGGAGGTGACCTATGAGGCGCTGGAGCGGGGCCTGGCGGCGGTCAGGCCCGGCGCGCGCCTGGGCGATATCGGCCACGCCATCCAGTCCTATGTGGAGGCGCAGCGCTGTTCGGTGGTGCGCGACTTCTGCGGCCATGGCGTGGGCAAGGTGTTCCACGACGCGCCGGAGATCCTGCACTATGGTCGCCCGGGCGCGGGGGTGGAGCTGCGCGAAGGCATGTTCTTCACCGTCGAGCCCATGGTCAATCTGGGCCGTCCGCAGGTGAAGATCCTGGCCGACGGCTGGACCGCGGTGACCCGCGACAAGTCGCTCTCGGCCCAGTGCGAACATTCGGTGGGCGTCACCGCCGACGGCTGCGAGCGCTTCACCGAATCGCCCACCGGTCAGTTCAAGACCTTCTGACGCCTGCGCCTCTGACCCCTGTCCCGCGCGTCGCGCCTCGCCCGTCAGGGCTTGAGCGAGGCCAGATACACCGACACGTCCGTGATCTGCCGGGGGGTGAGGCCCTGCGCCGGCCTTTGCATCAGCGCGACGGAGGGGCCGCGCCGGGCGCCGGTATGGATGTCCCACAGCATGCGCGCCAGATAGCTGGGGTCGCGGCCGGCCAGGGGCGGCCCATCGCCGGCCATGCCCCGGAAGTCGGCGCGGTGGCAGGCCGCGCAGGGCTGGCCGGCGCCCCCGCCGCTGCGCGCCACGGCCTCGCCCCGGGCGATCGCGCCCTTGGGGGCATAGACGATCTGCTTGAGCGCCGGGTCCCACAGCGCCACCTGCACCAGACTGCTGGGAACCTCGATCACCCGCCCGTTCAGGGGCTGGACCCCTGTCCCGGCGCGATAGAGCCAGCCGAAGCGCTCGATGCGCGTCGCCGGCGCGACGTCGGTCTCGATCACCTGCATGCGCGGGCGCCGGGGCGTGGCGGCGTAATAGGCGGCGGCCTGACGGATCTGGGCCTCGCTCAGCGACCTGGCCTCGGCGATCATCAGTGAGGTGGCCAGCCAGTGCGGCGACGAGGAGTCGCGCGCGCCCGAGCGGAAGGCGTGAAGCTGCTCTTCGATATAGGGCGCCGGCAGGCCGGCCAGATCCGGCAGGTTGACGCCGCCCATGCCCGCCAGGCCGTGGCATTCCGCGCACGGCGAGGGGCCGTCCTTGGGAAGGGGTCCGCGAATGATCGCCGGGGCAGGCGGATGCTCGCCGGGCGCCCAGTCGGGCAGGGTGCGCGCCATGGCCTCAAGCTGGGCGCGGGTCACCAGCGCGCCGGCGGGGGTGCGGAACGGCCCCGGCCCCTCATCCGTCGGCGGCGTCCCGGGCGAGGCGACCGGATAGGCCCAGGCCAGCGCCGGCGGGATGGCGGTCGGCGCCGCGCCCAGGCTGAACCCTCCCGCCGCCAGGGCCAGCGCCAGGCCCGCCATCCTCGCCCCGATCCGCCCCATGTCTCGCCGCCCCCTGACCCCGCCTCACAACCTGGGTCTATCGCCTCCACCCCCGATCACAAAGGCCCCGATCAAGAGAGGTGACGCCAAGACCTCTGGTCAAACTCGCAAAAAGTTCGTATTTTGTTCTCTGCGATCCGGGGCTGACCTGAGGAGATGGCTGGCCATGCTGCGGGATGCGGGGACGGGGACCCTGTTCGGCGAGGCGCTCGATCTGGCGGGCGCGAGCGGCCCCGCGTCCGCGCCGGCCTTGCCCCTCGTTCCGGCGCGCCCGGCCGCCCGGATTCCCGCCCATCAGCTCGGCCATCGACAGCGCCTGCGCGAGCGGGCGGCCGTCAGCCTGACCGCCCTGCCGGACTATGAGCTTCTGGAGCTTCTGCTCACCCGCAGTCTGCCGCGCGGGGACGTGAAGCCCCTGGCCAAGGCCCTTCTCGCGCGCTTTCGCGACCTCAACGGCGTCATGGGGGCGACCTTGGAGGAGCTGACGGCGGTCAAGGGCGTGGGTCCCGGCGCGGCGCTGGATCTCAAGCTGGTCCAGGAGACGGCGATCCGTCTCGGCCGTGGTCAGGCCGCCCGCCGCACGGTCATCTCGTCCTGGTCGGCGCTCCTGGCCTATGCCCGCGCGGCCATGGCCGGCGCCTCGCGTGAGCAGTTCCGGGTCCTGTTTCTCGACAAGAAGAACCAGCTCATCGCCGACGAGGTCATGAACGAGGGCACGGTGGACCACGCGCCGGTCTATCCGCGCGAGGTCATGCGCCGGGCGCTGGAGCTGTCGGCCAGCGCCGTGATCCTGGCCCACAATCACCCCTCGGGCGATCCGACCCCGTCCTCCGCCGACGTCGCCATGACCCGCCAGGTGGCCGAGGCGGGCAAGACCCTGGGCATCGCCATTCACGACCATATCGTCGTGGGCCGCGAGGGCGTGGCCAGCCTCAAGGCCCTGGGGCTTTTCTGAGATCGGGCGGCGAGGAAGGATGGGGCCAATGACCACTCTTACGGATCGCCCGGCCTCGGCCCTGCTCGTCGTCGATGTGCAGATCGGGGTGATGAAGGATGCTCATGATCGCGACGGCGTCATCGCGCGCATCGCGGACCTGGCGGCTCGGGCCCGGGCGGCCGGCGCGCCGGTGATCTGGGTCCAGCACGAAAATGAGCATTTGATTCGGGGCGAGGCGCCCTGGCGGCTCGCGTCAGAACTGTCGCCGCTTCCGGAGGAGCCGGTCATCGCCAAACATTACGGCGACGCCTTCGAAGAGACCGAGTTGGAGGCCTGTCTCGCGGCGCGCGGAGTCGGCCGTCTGATCGTTTGCGGCGCGCAGACCGACGCCTGCATCCGCAGCACCCTGCATGGCGCCCTGGTGCGCGGTTATGACGTCATCCTGGTTCGCGATGCGCACACGACAGAGGATCTCTCGGCCTGGGGCGCCCCGCCGCCGGAGCAGGTGATTGTCCATACCAATCTCTACTGGGCTCACGAGACCGCCCCAGGCCGCACCGCCGGCGCCGCGCCGGCGAGTGAGGTGACGTTTGGGGTCTCCGCCAGGCCGGCTGGCTAGGCGTCCGCGCGCCCTCGACTTGGGGCGACCCGGGATCAGCGCGTGCTGCGGCGGTCGTTCAGGAGGGCTTTGGCGTCTCGCGGGAGCGGCGGCGTGGTGGAACGCGGATCCATGACCCCGCGGGGAACAGACGATGGGCCGGAAGACGGGTAGGTTTTCATTTGGGCGCCTTTCAGGCGGTCGCCGGGATGGGGAGGTCCGCGCCCGACGTGAGACATCGTCTAGCACGTCTGGCGGCGGGTTGGCGCGATTATCGCACGGCGGACCGTCTCGAAGAGGTCATACGCCGGTCCCTGGAGCTGTCGGCCAGCGCGATCGTCCTCGTGCACACCCCTCCTTCGGGCGATCCGACCCCGTCCTTCGCCGACCTCGCCTCGACCCCCCCCCTCGCCTC
>JAKBBV010000015.1 GCA_021808285.1 Pseudomonadota bacterium
CGGCGCCCGCTAACCCCGGCGGTGAGCCGCCCGCACGTCCGGGCGCTCCCGGTCCCGCGAATTCGGCTGGCGCTCGCGCCCCTACCCCTAGCCCCACCCCGGTCCCCTTCTAGACACCGCCACGCCACGCCTCACTGTGCCTGCAGCATTCCTCTGAGCTCGGCTCCATGTCGGCGAAGCCAGGATCGAGGCGCCCTCTCGTCCCTGACAAGGGTCCTGACCAGTCGCCAGAATTGAGGGCCGTGGTTCGCCTGCAGCAGGTGAGCGCATTCATGCGCGACCACATAGTCGGCGACGTCAAACGGGGCTAAGGCGAGACGCCAGGAAAGCCTGATTCCGGGATTGCGCCCCGGCCCTCCCGGCGTGCACGAACCCCAGCGGGTTCTGGCGTCCATCAGGCGAAGCGGCGGCGGCTCGCTCAGCCCTAGGGTGCGGCAGTGACTCCGGACGCGGCGTCCAAAGACGGTCAGGGCCTCTGATTTGATCGCTCGCCTCACGAGCAGGGGATCCACGACGCCCGCGCCACAGCCGTGCAGTTCCCAAGCCCCCGCCTCAGCTCTCTGCGCCAGGGCAAGGCGACGCCCATCCGGGATCAACCTCCAGGACTGGCCCAGAACGCTCAGAACGTCATCCTCGCACAAGATCCGGAGCGGGAGAAGTCGGCCAAGCTCACCTAGGATCCACTCGCGGCGGCTCGAAGCGAAGTCCGCAGCCGCTTTGAGATGGCGGGCCGCAGGCGCCACGGCGACCACCTCGCGAGCGACAGGGTCAATCCTCAGAAGGATCCGGCGGGCGCGGCGGTTGACCTTGAGGCGAACCCGCACGCCGCCCCAGGCGATCACATCGCCATCTGTATAGGATGGCCGAAGACGTGACATCGACCCTCGTTCCGATCCCTGTTAGACGAGCGTCTCGACGCGGTGCACGAAATCACGAATGCGCGGGTAGATCTCGGTCACGAAGCGTCGTCCGTTGAACACTCCGTAGTGGCCAACTCCGGGTTGGACATAAAGGTCACGGCGATCCTCGGCGAGGCGAGAGCAAAGACTGTGTGCCGCCTGGGTCTGGCCAACACCGCTGATGTCGTCCTTTTCGCCCTCCACAGTCATAAGAGCGACGTCCGTCAAGGCGCTCAAATCCACTCGGTGCCCCCGATGCCGAAACTCGCCCTTGGGGAGCAGGTGGCGCTGAAACACCTGATCGATTGTCTCAAGGTAGAACTCCTCGGTCAGGTCGAGGACGCTGAGATACTCATCATAAAACTCCCGGTGCCGATCAGCGGAATCGCCATCGCCTGCGACGAGGTTGTCGAAATAGCGCCTATGGGCCTCCTGATGCGCATCCGCATTCATGGACATGAAACTGTAGAGCTGCACAAAACCCGGATACACCCGGCGCATCGCTCCCAGCCACGGCCAGGGAACCGTATCGATCATCTGGGTCTCGAACCAAGCGAAGGGTCGAGCTTCCGCCAGCGAGTTCACAGCTGTAGGCGCCAGCCGCGCATCAATGGGAGAGCCCATGAGGGTCACGCTGGCCGGCCGGGAGGGGTGCGCCTCTTCGGCCATGATCGCCGCCTGAGCCAGAACCGGGGGACCCGGTTGACAGACCGCAACAACATGCGCGCGCCGTCCGATATGGACCAGGATATCCCGCACGACATCCACATAATCGGCCAAGCCGAATCTTCCGTGGGTGATCGGCACGTCCCGCGCGTTCGCCCAATCGGTGATGTAGACGTCAAAATCCTCTAGGAAGGCGCGAACCGTGCCGCGCAGCAGCGTGGCGTAATGCCCCGACAAGGGTGCGACGATGATAAGCGGCGGCGCATCTGTCGTCTTGCCCAGAGATTCAAGATCCTCAGGGTTGCGGGAAAACCGTCGGAGCTTCACCCAGGGTGTGCTCCAAGGCGTATCGCAAATCACTCTGACCGGGGCGCCGTCCACTTCGACGGTGTCGATCCGCCAAGCCGGCTTGCCATAGCGACGCGTGAGACTCGCCACCACGTCCGCCGAGGCGAACATCGTCCGGCCCAGATCCGTCTCGCCCGCTGGATTGAGCGGAGAGCGCCAGAAAGCTCGCGCGGCCCGGGCCGTGAACTGGATCGGTGCGGCCAGACCATAGGCCGCCTCGTGGAGGGCGTAGAGCATCCCGTCTCCATTGAGTCCGGGATCGTCATGGAGGAGGTTGCCCGGCAAGTCCAGAGAAAGCGCCGCAGGGCTTAGGTTTGCCCGGCCATGGCGTCATCGATCTCACGGGCGATGTCAGCGGGGGGCTTGGTCACGTCAAGAGGCGCCACGAAGGCTCCATCGGGGTTCATCAGATAGACCACAGCGGTGTGATCAATCACATAGGAGCCGCCCTGAGGAACTTTCTGGTAGTAGACGTGATAGGCCTTGGCGACCTTCGTGATCTGACTTGGCGTCCCGGTCAGTCCGATGACGCCCTTGGGAAAGCTGTCCGCTGACAGATATCGCCTCAGCACATTGGCGGTGTCGCGCTCAGGGTCCACGGTGATGAAGATCACCTGAAAGGCCTTCGCATTCGCGGGGCTGAGGTCCTGCACCGCTCCGCCTAGCGCGGTGAGAGTGGTGGGACAGACATCAGGGCAGAAGGTGTAGCCGAAGAAGACCGCCGTCCATTTGCCCTTGAGAAGCGTCTGATTCACCTTGGCTCCCAGGTCCGAGGTCAAGTCAAAGTCGCCTCCGATCGCCGGATGGCTGGAGATCGTCCGCACGGGTTGAGGACGCCTGGGTTGGAGCGCCAGGACCAGAGCCAGAGCCAGGACGAGTGTCGCCGCAAGGCCCATCCAGAGCAAACCGCGCCTCACGGCCTGATCTCCCAACTCATCGCTCTTCGTCCTTTTCGTCGTCGGGTAAGCGTGCGACCCTGACCTGAGCGCAACGACCGCACAAAGTCTGGCCGCTCACCTTCTGAGAAACCCCGGAAAAGATGGCTCCAAGAAACCCTCGCGCCGCCCCGAGTCCGAGGCCATTGTCCCACGACGACTCGGACGCTTTTGAACCCACCCAGTTGTCTCCGAGCGAACTTAAGATTTTTGCGGGTGAGAGTTGAAGCTGCTCTATGGGACCGGGAATCCAGTGTCTAAGTCGAAACCATAGACGTCATGGCCCTCGCTGAATCGTTTGGCCCCGACAAGGCTCGCCCCACGACGGGGGTTGATACGGCACGTCTTGAACCCGTGCAACCTTCGACATCGGCCACTTTGAGATCGACCGACCTCGGGGCCCTGGCGTTCGTCAGGGGCGTGCTCATCGGCATTGAGATTCTGGTGACGCTGGCGGTCAGTGTGGGCCTGAATTGGCCGATCAACGTGGCGATCTGCACGGCCCTCGTCCTGGTCTCGCTTGCCGTCGAGGGGCTGCTTGTGACGGCGCGGAATCACAATAGCCCCCGAGCCACCTTAATTGCCTTCTGGGTCCTGGCGTTTGACATCGTCCAGATGTCTGCCCTGCTCTACCTCACGGGAGGCGCCAGCAATCCCTTCACTCTCTTGTTGATCGTGCCCCTCACGCTCGCGGGAGGGGCCCTTGAGGGCCGCCACATCGTCGTGCTCTTGCTGATGGCGGCGATCTGCCTGATTTTGCTGATTGTCGACCCGACGCTCCCGCCCTGGCCGGCGCCCGGACCTCAAGCGAATCGCTTGATCTTCCGCATCGGATTCGGCGCCGCGCTCGCCATTGTCAGCGGGTTCGTTGTCGGTGTCGCCGCCTACGCCACGGGCCAATATGCCCGCTTCGAGATGGCCCTGCGGATCACAGAATCGGTGCTCGCCCGGGAACAGCGTCTGTCGGCGCTCGGCGCACTCGCCGCATCGGCGGCGCATGAACTTGGAACCCCGCTGGCGACGATTTCGGTCGTGGCCCGGGAAATGGCTCTGGAGGCGCCCGAGGGGTCCTTTCGCGACGACGCGTCTCTGCTGGTCGAGCAGGCTCAGCGCTGCCGCAACATTCTCAAGCGGCTCTCCGAACGCCCCGAACAGACAGACGCGATGGTCGAGCGCATATCGCTCCTGAGTCTCATCCGCGAGGTCGTTGCGCCCTATATGAGCGCCTCAGAGGTCCGTGTGGAGGGGGTCGTCACCGGCACGCCCCACCTCCGTGCGCCCGACCTTTGGCGACGACAGGAAATCCTCCATGCCTTGGCGGCGTTGGTCGAGAACGCCTATGATTTTGCGAAAGGCGAAATTCTCGTTACCGGCAGGTTTGACGCTGACTTCGTCTCCATAGAGGTCCGGGATGACGGCCCGGGCTTCACGCCGAGCGTCCTTGCTCGGCTTGGTGAGCCCTATCTGACCAGCCGCCCCGGGGCCGAGGGATCCCGCACCGGCCACGTCGGGATGGGACTAGGGTTCTTCATCTCAAAGACGCTACTGGAACGCACCGGCGCCGAGGTCGACTTCCGCAATGGCCCACGATCTGGCGCGATAGTCACCGCCCGTTGGCAACGGGGCCGTATCGAGGCGCGTCAGGCGTGAGATCGGGGGGCTGAAATCTGGCCGAGCGGCACACCTACGGAACGAGAGACGGGCAGGGTTCGCACGCCTTGGGGCGTCTTGCGCGGGCGCGGCGCCGCGCGGCATAGTCAAATGGATCATCGTCCGTCAGAGGGCGTCTGACGCGGAGAGTGTCCGTCATGGCGCAGGAACATTCGACCCCGGCCCCGCAGCAGGGGGACACGTCCCTGCTCGTGCTCGATGATGACCCCACCTTGAGAAACCGCCTTGGGCGGGCGCTTGAAGCGCGCGGATTCGAGGTCAGGCTCGCAGGCGGCGTGGCCGAAGCTCTGACTGCAATTGAGGAGTACGCACCCGCGTTCGCAGTCCTCGACCTCCGGCTGGAGGACGGGTCGGGCTTGACAGTGGTGGAAGCTCTGCGCGAGGCGCGACCGGACGCTCACATCATTATACTGACTGGTTATGGCAACATCGCCACGGCCGTCGCCGCAGTGAAGGCTGGCGCGATCGACTATCTCGCCAAACCCGCCGATACGGATGACGTGGTCAAGGCCCTGCTAGCGGCCTCTAGCGGGGCCGCCTCACCCCCGCCGCCGGAAAATCCGATGAGCGCGGATCGTGTCCGCTGGGAGCATATCCAAAGGGTTTATGAGCTCTGTGATCGCAATGTCTCGGAGACGGCCCGGCGCCTCTCGATGCACCGCCGCACCCTTCAGCGGATTTTGGTCAAACGGGCGCCGCGATGAGTCCTTCAAGCGGGGGAAGCCTTACCCCTGTAACCTCCGTCTCCCCCCGTCATCGCTTTGATGAGGCTCGTCTCGCCGGCTACCTGGCTGAGCGTCTGGAGGAGATGCATGGCGATCTGACGGTCCAACAATTCGCGGGTGGGGCCTCAAATCCCACCTTCCTCCTGACCGTCGCTAGCGCGACGGGCATCAGGCGTTATGTACTGCGGAAGAAGCCGCCTGGCCCCCTGCTGCCCAGCGCCCATCAGATCGAGCGGGAATTCCGGGTGATGGCTGCGCTGGGACGCGTCGGCATTCCCGTCCCGACGGTCCGGTTGCTGTGCGAGGATCCGGCCGTCATCGGGACCGCCTTCTATGTCATGGACTTTCTTGAGGGCCGGGTGTTCCGCGACGCGACGCTTCCGGGGCTTTCGGCGTTGGACCGCCGGGCGATCTATGACGAGCTGAACGCCACCCTCGCCAAACTCCATGGCGTAGATATCGAAGCGGCGGGGCTGAGCGACTACGGTCGACACGGCGGCTATTTCGAGCGTCAGATCGCGCGCTGGACCAAGCAGTATCGCGGCGCCGAGACAGAGCCCATCCCGGCCATGGAGCGACTGATCGAGAGTCTCCCGGACCGCATTCCTCCTGGCGACGAGACGACGATCGCGCACGGAGACTATCGCCTCGAAAACGTGATGTTCCATACGAGCGAACCACGCCTCATCGCAGTGTTGGACTGGGAGTTGTCGACGCTCGGCCACCCCCTGGCGGACCTGGGTTACAACGCGTTTCTGTGGCGCTCGGACAGCCCGGGATGGGGGTCCCTGGCCGGGGTCGATTTCGGCGCCAGCGGCATTCCCACCCAAGCCGACTATGTCGCTGCGTATTGCCGCCGAACCGGACGCGAGGGCATCCCCGACCTTGCATTCTACATCGCCTTTGGCGTCTTCCGACTCGCATCGATCTCCCAGGGGGTCTATCGGCGCGTACTCGATGGGGTGGCCGCCAGCCCTCGGGAGGCGATGAATGGCGCCCCGCATCTGGCCCAAACGGCGCTCGCCATACTCGAGGAGCGCGCTTGAGGTTCGCCCCTGATCGCACGTCGTCAAGCTGGCGACGTTGCCGGTTCGCCGGGCCCCGCATTGGGCTGACTGTCGCTCTTGCGTCGAAATGGAGCGTCGCCCGGGCCAACCGTCATATCGATATCGGAATAGACAGTCTGATCCTCGCCCGACCTATCGGAACCGACCTCTAGAATAACCACATCGACCCCTGAGCGATTGATCAGGTGATGCCCATCGGGTCGACCCGCTGGGAAGGCTGCGCAGTCGCCCGCTCTCAGGACCGTCTCTCCGGCCTCCGTCACCAGAGCAGCCTCGCCCGACAGGACGATGACGAATTCGTCTTCGTGGCTGTGTCAATGCCTCTGGCTCGACCAGGCGCCGGGGGGCAGGGTGAGCTCATTGACCCCGAACTGGGTCAGACCGCCCGCCGCGGCCAGCCGGCATCGGGAGCGGTTACGGCAAGGACCGTCGAAGGGGGCCGGGTAGCTCGATCCCCGCCTGACCTCGGCGGCGCTCTTGTCGATCAGGCTCATTTCGCCCTCCAAGCTTGGTTCTTCTACGAGGTTGAGCTTATGGGGACACCATGTTGAACGCCACGTCTCTAGATCCCGTCGCCATGTCGGCGGCGCTCATCCGCCGCCCCTCTGTGACGCCGGCGGACGCCGGCGCTCTGGATATCCTAGAGTCGGCGCTCGCGAGCCTGGGCTTTTGCTGTCGCCGCATGCCTTTCGCCGCCATCGATAACCTCTACGCCCGATGGGGAACGACCGGCCCACATCTGTGTTTCGCCGGCCATACGGATGTCGTACCCGCCGGGGCTGAAGGCGACTGGAGCGCCCCGCCCTTCGCCGCGGAGATTCGGGATGGCGTCCTCATAGGTCGCGGGGCCGCGGATATGAAAGGCGCCATCGCCGCCTTTGTAGCCGCAGCGGCGCGGAAGCTCTCGGAAGGCGCCGTGTCCGGTTCGCTATCCCTGATGATTACCGGAGACGAGGAGGGCCTGGCGCTTCACGGCACCAAGGCGATGGTCGCGACCCTCGTCGCGGAGGGCGAGCGGATCGACCACTGTCTGGTAGGCGAACCCACGTCCCAGACGCGCCTGGGCGACATGATGAAGATCGGCCGGCGCGGGAGTCTCAATGCTCACCTGATAGTGGAAGGGGTGCAGGGACACGTGGCCTATCCTGATCGCGCGGCCAATCCCGCGCCGATTCTGGTTCACCTGCTCCACACCCTGATGAAACGACGTCTGGATGAGGGTTTCACCGCCTTTCAACCCTCCAATCTGGAGATCACATCCATCGATATCGGCAACCCGGCGACCAATGTCATTCCCGCACGGGCGGAGGCGCAGGTGAATATCCGCTTCAACCCGAACCACTCCGGCGCCGACCTAGCGCGCTGGATCGAATCCGAGGCGAAGCGCCTCGAGGAGGACTTTCGAGGATCAGTGCGGACAGAATTCCATGTCAGCGGCGAGGCCTTTCTCACCGACCCCCGAGGCTCAGGCGGAGCTTTCTTAGACCTTATCGAAGAGGTGGTTGCCGCCGAAACAGGTCTGAACCCGGAACGCTCCACTACGGGCGGAACCTCGGATGCGCGTTTCATACGGGACATTTGCCCGGTGGTGGAATTCGGGCTCGTCGGAGCGAGCATGCACAAGATCGACGAGCAGGCGCCGGTGGAGGATATACTGCGCCTTGAACGCATCTATGCGCGACTGATCGGTGACTACTTCACCAGATTCTCAGCCGGGTAGCGGACACCCGCCAGATACAATCCAGTCGCCGGCGCAACTGGACCGCAAGCCGCCCGCCTTCTGGCGGCGAGTGCGACGACGAAATCGTCCACGCTCCATCGCCCGCGGCCCACCTCCACTAGCGAACCGGTCATCGAGCGAACCTGACGATGAAGGAAGGATCGGGCCTCAAAGATCAGCCGCAGCTCTTCGCCGTGGCGGCTCACCTCGGCGGTGTCGAGCGTTTTGACTGCCGTGCGGGCCTGGCAGTGGGCATCTCGAAAAGTCGTGAAATCATGGCGCCCGACCAAATGCGCAGCGGCGCTCGCCATCCTCTCCGCGTCCAGAGGCGCTCGGAAGGCCCAGACCCGCCCGAAGTCTAGCGTCGCTGGGGAATCCCTGTTGAGGATGCGATAAACATAACGCCGGGACTGGGCGGAAAACCGCGCATGGAAATCCGGGGCGGCGAGCGAGGCCTCGCGCACGGCCACCGGGGCCGGGAGGAGATGAGCGTTGAGGGCGCGCTGGACTGTCCGGGCAGGAAAGTCGCGTTCGAGATCGAAGTGAATCACCTGACCCGTGGCGTGGACGCCGGCGTCGGTGCGCCCCGCAGCATGAACGCGAACGATCTCTCCGCTAAAGGCCCCTATCGCCCGTTCGAGGGCGGATTGAACCGTCGGCAAGTCGCCCTGAGCCTGAAAGCCCGAGAAAGGGCCTCCATCATATTCGATAACGAGCCTGTAGCGCGGCACGATTCAGCCCAGTCTAACGCCAGCGACCAGGGGTAGCCCCCGCAGGAAGGCCTCAGCATCCTGGGGCGCACGCGCCTCACGCTGGACGCGTAGGATCCGCACTGCGCCTTCGCCGCAGGCCACGAGAAGCCGGTCATCAAGCAGTTCCCCGGGGCTTCCAGCTCCATCCTCGCAACGGCTAAGCAAGGCCTTGACCCGGATCGGCCCACGTTCGCCATCGACCACAAACCAGGCCCCCGGGGAAGGCGCTAATCCCCTGATCTGGCCATCAACTCGCCCAGCCGGGCGTTCCCAGACGATTCGGCATTCGGAGGGACGAATCTTCCTCGCATAGATGGCTCCCTCCATCGCCTGGGGGGCCTCAATCTCCTGGCGCCGCTCAACCTTGGCCAAGGTGGATATCATGAGCCCTGCGCCCATTCGCGCAAGGCGGTCATGCAACGTCCCGGCCGTATCCATCTGATCAATGCGCGTCTCGGCCGAGCCCAAGATCGGCCCCTCATCAAGGCCCGCGGTCATGCGCATGACCTGGACTCCTGTGATCCGATCTCCCGCCATGATCGCCCGTTGAATGGGCGCGGCGCCGCGCCACCGCGGCAGGAGGGAGGCGTGAAGATTAAATGACCCGAACCGTGGAGCCTCAAGAACGTCGGCGACCAGGATCTGACCAAAAGCCACAACGACGGCCGCGTCGAGATCAAGCGCGGCGAAGACCTGCACCTCGCCAGGGTCCCGCAAGCTGGCGGGCGTGCGCACGCTCAAGCCATGATCACGAGCGAACGCTTCCACCGGCGTTGGCTGAAGCGCCTGGCCGCGCCCCCGTCGCGCCGGCGGCTGAGCATAGACGCAGACGATGTCATGCCCAGCAGCCATGAGCCCCGCCAAGGTAGGCACGGAAAACTCCGGCGTGCCGAGAAAGGCGAGACGCATGGCTTCACCCCAGGCGGACAGCGGGACTGGCGTTCAGGGCGATCTCAGGCAGCTTCAGCCCGGGCCGCCTTTCGGACCTTGGCGATGGCGCGGTCTCGCTTCAGGCGGGACAAATGATCCAGAAACAGCACTCCTTCCAGGTGATCCATTTCGTGCTGGATACAGACCGCGAGCAGCCCCTCGGCTTCTTCTTCGACGAGGGAGCCATGGTAGTCGAGGTAACGGATTCGCACCCGCGCCGGCCGCTCCACCTCGTCGTAGATCTCAGGAACCGAGAGGCAGCCCTCCTCGTAGGGCGCTGTTTCCTCGGATCGCCAAATGATCTCGGGATTAACGAAGAAGCGCGGCGCGCGCGGTTCTTCCTCTCGGGAGAGGTCCATAACAATGACGCGCTTGGGCGTCCCTACCTGGATCGCCGCCAGCCCGATGCCCGGGGCGTCATACATGGTTTCCAGCATGTCATCCATGAGCGCGCGCAGCGCATCGTCCACGGCCTCCACGGGCGCGGATTTCTGCTTGAGCGTGGCCAGGTCGCTGTCCACCGTCAGAATGGGGCGGATGGTCATGGGCCCGAGTTAGGGAGGAGGGTCGTTCGCGTCAAGGCGGCCGGGCGCCTCGGCGAGTTTGGTCAAGGGCCGAGGCGTGACCTCGACGCCCTTGAGTTCCTCGATTCGACTCGAAGCGTGGTCCGCCTTCAGGGCCTCCAGTCGCCGAGCCTGGGTCAGCACCTGGGTCTCCAGGGACCCGACAAAGGCGTTGTAACGACTGGTCGCGGCCCCCAACGCCTTGCCCAGCCCCGCCACATGGTCTCCCATGGTCGAGAGCCTGCGATAGAGCTCCTGGCCAAGCTCGGCGATTTGGCGAGCATTGACCGCCTGTTCCTCGGCGCGCCACCCATAGGCGACAGCCTTGCAGAGGGCGAAGAGGCCCGACGGCGCTACCATCACCACACGCCGGTCCATCGCCTGCACAATCAGATCGGGCTGCCTCTCCGCCGCCGCGGCCAGGATCGGGTCACCCGGAACAAACATCACGACGAAATCTGGCGCGCGCTCAAACTGGGACCAATAGGCCTTCGCCGCCAAACTCTGCATATGCGCCCGAAGGCTCTGGCCATGGCGCAGATATGCCTCTTCACGAGCGGCTTCGTCGGCCTGCTCCTGGGCCTCGAGGTAAGCTGTCAGCGAGCATTTGGCGTCGATCACGAACACGGCATTGCCAGGCAGACGGACCACCACGTCGGGACGAAGGCGGCCTTCCGAGGTCTCCAGACTTGTCTGTTCGTCGAAATCATATCCTGCGCGGAGCCCCGCCATCTCCAGAACATTTCGCAGCATCTGCTCGCCCCAGCGCCCCTGAACGCCGGCGCCGCGCCGCAGCGCCTGGGTCAGCCGTCGCGCCTCGGCCTGGGTGTCGGCGGTCGCCCTCATGAGGAGTTCGAGCTGGGCCTTGAGCCCTCCCGCATCCTCGGCGCGGGCCTTTTCAACCGAGGCGACGTGCTGCTGAACCTTCTCCAGTGTCTCGGCGACGGGTTTCAGCTGCGCCTCAAGCTTGGCCTGGACGAGACGCTCCTGACTGGCGAAAGTGTCGTTGGCGCTCTGGATCAGCCTCTGCGCGACCTGTTCGGCGGATTGAGCGGCCTGGCCCGTGAGCAGTTCAGCGACGGTGGAGGCCTGCTCCCGCAAAAAGCGGGTTTCGCTTCGCGCGCGCTCGGCGCGGCCCCGTTCGATCGCCGCCCAGATGCAGGCTCCTGCGGCCAGGGCGAAGAGAGCGAAGAGCGGCAGCGTCTCGTTCATGATCCGTTCGTAACAGGATTCGCGGGCCAGCGCCTTTAGCCAGGCCGCCGCGCTCTCATGGCCTGGGCGATGGTTCCATCATCAAGCCAGTCCAGGTCTCCGCCCACGGGCACGCCCCTCGCCAGCAGGGTCACCTGCACTTCACATACTGAAAGCCGGTCGATCAGGTAGTGAGCTGTGGTTTGACCATCCACCGTGGCGGGGAGGGCAAGGACAACCTCACGAACCTCCGGCGCAGAGGCGCGACGCGTCAGCGCGACCAGATTCAGGGCCTCAGGCCCCCGACCGTCCAGCGCCGAGAGCAGGCCTCCCAGCACGTGGTAACGCCCGCGGAAGGCTGCGGCCCTCTCCAGGGCCCAGAGCGCGCCTACCTCCTCCACGACGCACAGGGTCGAGGCATCGCGCGAGGAGTCCGTGCAGATCAGACAGGGGTCGCACGTGTCCAGGGCGCCGCACACCCCGCAGGCGCACACTCGCGCGCCAGCTTCCGCCAGAGCCTGACTGAGCGGCAAGAGCAGTTGCTCGCGCCGTTTGAGCAAGGCCAGAGCCGCGCGGCGCGCCGAGCGGGGGCCGAGTCCCGGCAGGCGGGACAGCAGAGCAATCAGGCGTTCGATCTCCGGGCCGGCCTGGGGCATGTCAGCGAAACGCCTCCGCCAGATCGGCCACCCACGCCTGAGCCGCCGGCTGGGTCGCGAGCGGCGTGACGCCAAGACGCACGATCACGAGGTCCCGGTCGGGACAGATGGCGATGTGCTGGCCTTCATATCCGCAGGCAGAGAATGATCCGGGCCCGGCGCGGTCAAGCCACCAGTGGGCGCCGTAGGGGCCATCCCCCTCGCCGCCCATCTGTTGCGGGGTCGATCGTCGAGCGTGCGCAACCCATCCCTCAGGCAGGAGCCTTCGGCCCTCCCAGACGCCATCGCGGGCATAAAACAGGCCAAACCGGGCGAAGTCCTCCGCAGTGCAGAAACAGAACGAGGAACCGATGAACGTCCCGGCCGCGTCCAGGCGCGGGACTGGGCTCACCATTCCCAGCGGCGCGAAGAGCCGCCGGCCCATCCAGGCCGCGAAGGCATCCCCAGACAGGCCGATGCGGCGGGCCAGGGCCGAGGCGATGATATTTGTCGTTCCGCTGGAGTAGTAGAAATGCTTGCCGGGCGGGTGAATGAGAGGCTTGTCCGCCGCGAATCTCGCCACGTCGGACTTGCCCGCGCCGAACAGCATCTCCAACACGTCAGACGGATGGCCGGGCTCGTAGTCCTCGACCCAGGCAAGGCCGCTGGACATGCGCAGCAGATGATCAAGGGTGATCTGGCCGCGTGCGTCACCTGGCCCGCGCCAGGTGGGAACATCCGCCGGCGCGGCCACGTCAAGCCCGGTCTCCGAGACCACCAGGCCGACCAGGGCGTGGGTCAGGCTCTTGGCCACGGACCAGGACGGCCGGGTTGAGTCCGAGGGAATGTCGGCGGCGTAGCGTTCCAGCACGAGACGACCGCCCTGCACTGCGAGTACGGCGTGGGTCTCGCCCAGATCGTCGTCCGGCGCATCGAAGGCCCGCGCGATCAGAGCCGCTACGCGGCGCACATCCGCGCCCGAGGCGGCGAGGTCGCCGCGGGGCCAGACCTTGGTCGGCCACGGAACGCCGGCAGGCTGTAGAGACAGGTCGCTCAGATCGGATTCCTCCAGCTTGCCCAAATCACCCTGAGGCTCCACCTTGCCTTCGCCTCGGCCCTTCGCATACTCGCGCTCGTCCAACGAGAAAACACATGAGGATACGCCAGCTGTGAGCGAAGGGCCCCTGTTCCCCGTGCCAGACGCCTGGGCAAAAAGGGCGCGTATGGACGCGGCCGCCTATGACCGCGCCGTTCGCATGGCCGTGGAGCAACCCGACGACTTCTGGAGCGATGTGGCGCGCCGCATCGACTGGATTGCGCCTTTCTCCCGGGTGAAGGATGTGTCCTTCGCCCGGGAGGACTTTCGCATCCGCTGGTTTGAAGACGGTGTCCTGAACGCTAGCGCAAATTGCCTGGATCGGCATCTGCCCGAGCGCGCCAACGATGTGGCCATCATCTGGGAGGGGGATGACCCTGCTGAAAGCCGCCGGATCACCTATGCGCAGGCGCACGAGGAAGTTTGCCGCATGGCCAATGTCCTCAAGGCCAAAGGCGTCCGCAAAGGCGATCGGGTAACCATCTACCTGCCCATGATCCCCGAGGCCGCCTATGCCATGCTGGCCTGCGCGCGGATCGGCGCAGTGCATTCGGTGGTCTTCGGCGGCTTCTCGCCCGACGCCATAGCCGGGCGGATCGCTGACTGCGGGTCGCGGTTCGTGATTACCGCTGATGAGGGCTTGCGCGGGGGGCGAAGAATCCCGCTGAAGGCCAATGTCGACGCCGCACTTGAGATGCATCCCGAGGTCGAGACCGTGCTCGTGGTGAGTCGGACCGGGGCCTCCGTTGCCATGAAAGCCGGGCGCGACTTCGCGTACAGCCCCTTGCGGCAGACCGCCTCCCTGCACTGCCCACCCGAGCCTATGGGCGCGGAGGACCCGCTGTTCATTCTCTACACCTCGGGATCGACCGGTAAGCCTAAGGGGGTGCTGCACACCACGGGCGGCTATCTCGTTTGGGCGAGCTACACCCACGAACTCGTCTTCGATTACCGACCCGGCGAAGTCTACTGGTGCACGGCCGATGTGGGCTGGGTCACCGGCCACAGCTACATCGTCTATGGCCCCCTGGCCAACGGGGCGACGACCCTGATCTTCGAGGGCGTGCCGACGTACCCGACCGTCAGTCGGTTTTGGGAGGTGATCGACAAACATCAGGTCGAGATCTTCTATACCGCACCTACGGCGCTACGCGCCCTGATGCGCGAAGGCGAGGCGCCGGTCCGGAGCACCGCGCGCACCTCCTTGCGCCTGCTGGGCTCGGTCGGCGAGCCGATCAATCCGGAGGCCTGGCTGTGGTATCACCGAGTTGTCGGCGAAGGGCGCTGCCCGATCGTCGACACGTGGTGGCAGACGGAGACCGGGGCCACCCTGATCTCCCCCCTGCCAGGGGCCACGGAGCTAAAGCCAGGCTCGGCGACGAGGCCTCTGCCGGGTGTCCAGCTTGAAATCGTTGATGCGGAGGGACGCCCCCTCCACGGAGCTGCAACCGGAAATCTCTGTCTGACCGACAGCTGGCCCGGACAGATGCGCACTGTCTTCGGCGACCATGACAGATTCATTTCTAGCTATTTCACGACCTATCCTGGCAAGTATTTCACTGGCGATGGCTGCCGTCGCGACGCCGACGGCTATTACTGGATCACCGGGCGGGTCGATGACGTGATCAATGTCTCCGGCCACCGTCTCGGCACCGCAGAGGTGGAGAGCGCACTTGTCGCCCATCCGGCCGTCGCGGAAGCGGCGGTCGTCGGGTATCCGCATGACATCAAAGGCCAGGGCATCTGGTCCTACGTCACCCTGAAGGCGGATCAGTCTCCGTCCGAAGCCCTGCGCGCGGAGCTCATCGCCTGGGTTCGTAGAGAGATCGGCCCGTTCGCGCAGCCCGACGTGATCCAGTGGGCGCCGGGACTGCCCAAAACGCGTTCGGGCAAGATCATGCGTCGCATCCTGCGCAAGGTCGCTGAAGGCGATATCGGCAATCTCGGCGACACCAGCACACTCGCCGATCCGTCCGTTGTCGAAGACTTGGTCGCCCGCCGCGGCGCCTGAGCGGGGGACCGGGTCACGGAACCCTTCGCAGGGACCGCAGTGCACCCCCTGTGCGCGCCGGTCGCATCATAGAAATTCGGGTCTTTATGGGCCTGCCCGCGCCAAGTGAGGCCGACCATCGGACGACAATAGTATCGCGACCCATCGGGTCGCCCGGAATTCCGCGCAGACCGCCATCACAGCCACAGTTAGCGGGGTGGAGAGGAACGCCCCCGCGACCCCGAACATGGCGCCCCAG
Source organism: Pseudomonadota bacterium (assembly GCA_021808285.1). GTDB lineage: Bacteria > Pseudomonadota > Alphaproteobacteria > Caulobacterales > Caulobacteraceae > Acaudatibacter. Next base: position 15,448 of record JAKBBV010000015.1, read on the forward strand.
AAGCCGAGCGACAGCAGCACCACGATCGGGTCGATATTTAGGCTGGCGCCCTGTAGGCGAGGCTGCACCACATGGCTGACGGTGAAATGGACCGCCTCCAGGGCGACAAACAACAGAAGGGGTCTCCAAACGTCGTCCATGGTCACAAGACCGAACAGAGGCGGAAGCAGAACTCCGATCGCGGCGCCAATCGCGGGAATGTAATTGGCCAGGAAGATGATGAAGGCCCACAGAATTTTGTGGCCGACGCCAAGCGGCCACATGACGAGCAGCGAGGCGACGGCAATGATTAGCCCGACGACTGTCTGTATGAAGACGTAGCTCTCGACCCCCGATTGAATCCGGCGCACGACGGCGGAGGCCTCCGCGTGGGCCCCTTGCTGGAACATCGCCGCCGTCTTCGCCCCAAAGCCGGCGCGAGACGCCAGCATGAAGGCCAGGTAGATAAGAACAAATACAGCGTCCTGTAGGAGGTGCTCCGCAGCACGCGCGACCTCCGGGGCATATCGCGCCGGATTGATGATCCTGATCAGTCCGTCGAGACTCGGCGCCGCTTGAAGCCCGAAGCGATCGGCGATCATCTGTAGGATCGCCGTCAGCCGCACGGCATAGCCCCCAGACTCGGCCACCAAGCCCGAGGCATTGCGCGAGACGATCCAGAAAGAAACGCCGAAGACGGCCACGACAGAGATGATCGCCGTGGAAAGCGCGGCGGGTCCCGGAAGGCGAGCCCGCCGGGCCAGCGCCTTTTCCATTCCGTCAATGACGAACAACAAGAAGAAGGCGAGAAGGAAGGGCACAAGAATGGCGCGTAGCGCATAGGCCGTGAACCCAACGGCAATGACCGCGAGGATCACGGCGGAGCTCGTCAGGGCCTGGCCGCGCCGAGGCGGATCGCGAGGGGCGGCGCCGGCCACCGAGGCTGAGCTTGAAGCGGAGCGTCTGGCGAAGGGGTTTTTCAGCGCAGCCTCGTCAGTCCGTTGCGGATTACCGTGGCCTGACGGGCCTCGACCCGAGCCTCGAACGAAATCTCCCGGCCGTCACGCCAGAGATCCACAGCGATCGTGTCGCCGGGAAAGACCGGAGCGGAGAATCGGGCCTGATGGCTGAGGATCGGCTCCGGATCGTAATCTGTCACCGCCTGAAGTATCGCCCGGCAGGTGATTCCGTAGGTGCAAAGACCGTGCAGGATAGGGCGGGGAAATCCGGATTTCCGGGCGGAACCCGGGTCTGAATGTAGAGGGTTGCGGTCGCCGTTGAGGCGGTAGATCAGAGCTTGGTCGGGGCGGGTGGCGAAGCGGACCGTCATGTCCGGCGCGCGCTTGGGCGTCTCGTGGGGGACAGGCGCGCCCTCCGAGGGGCCTCCAAAGCCGCCGTCTCCGCGGGCGAAGGTCGATCCGGTCAGGGTCGCCACCTTGCGGCCCTCCGTATCAAGCCAGACGGTCTCGTTGACGACGACCGCGCCCTTGTCTTGCCCTTTATCGAAGGCTCCGATCGTTCGGGTTTCGGAGGTGAACTCGCCGGACGGCGAGAGCGGCCGATGTAACTCCACCTTCTGTTCGCCGTGCACGACCATAAGATAATTGAGCTGGCTCTGGCGAAGGCCCGGCGCGAGCTGCGGCGCCGCACCCCGGGCGCGGGCGCCAGAGGCCAGAACGGTCGCGGCGGTGGGCACGACCTTGAGGTCCCTCTCGTAAACGAAAGCCAGTTCTCTCTCATCCATGGGATCCGCGCCCAGGCCGATCCCGAGGGCGTAAAGCATGACGTCCTTGTCCCCATAGGAGAAGGTTCGCGGCGCCGTCCTTTGTTCGAGAATGTCGGGATAGAATATCGGCACGGTGTCCTCCTCCGCAGGTCTCAAGCCCGCTGAGCCTCGCATTGAACCCGGAGCTGGCGCCGACAGCAAGCCGGCGCGAGAGGTCGTACGGGTCGCAGACGATAAATGCGGTCTATGGAGCAGAGGACGTGTCCGGTTTGGCGGCTCGCCCGAGCGCGTCGTCGCCAAGCGGCAGCATGATATCGGTGCGGGCGGAAGGGGACATCCCGTCGGGGGACCTCGGGCTGTCCTTCGCCAATTCCATTGGACCAGCGTCGGGGCGCGTCGCCAGGGACGCCAGGTCGTTCTATAAGGCGGACATGAAGCGGCTTGCCTCTCTCCTCATCCTCTCTGGGGCCCTAGCGCTCGCCTCTGGCGCCTATGCCCAGGCGCTCGGCGGCCCTCACGCCCAGACCCGTCTCGTGGCCGCAACCCGGACGGCGACTCCTGGAACGACCGTCAATCTGGCGATCATCCAGGACCTGCAACCTGGGTGGCACACCTATTGGCGAAACCCCGGCGACTCCGGAGAGGCCCCGACTCTCTCCTGGTCCCTGCCCGCGGGCTGGAGGCCGGGAGAAATTATCTGGCCAGCGCCGCGCCGCCTGCCGCTCGGCCCCATCATGAGCTACGGCTATGAGGACCACGCGGTCATGGTCGTGCCCATGAACGTGCCAAGCTCCGCCCTCCGCCGGTCGCGCGGTCAGGTCAAGCTGCACCTCGACTATCTGGTTTGCGCTCAGGTCTGCGTTCCGGAGTCGGCGAATCTGAGCCTCAGCCTGCCGGTCGCCGCCGGGCCTGCAGCGCCCGACCCCACGGCCGGCCCGATCATCGCCGCCGCCCTGGCCAAGGCGCCGCGTAAGGGGGGGCTTGTCGGACGCGTCCTTAGAACCAAGACCGGGCTGTCTCTCGCGATCGCCGGCCCCGCGCTAAGCGGCGACCGTTTTGCCGATGCCTATTTTTATCCGAGCGACAGCGGCGTCATCGATCAGGCCGCCACCCAGTCCGTCCAGCGGGGACCCTCGGGGCTCACCCTGACGCTGGCGGCCGGGCCCTCTCTGGGCAAATCCGCGCCGGCGCAGCTCGGCGGGGTGCTGGAGACGGGTGGGAGCGCCTATGAGCTTTCGGCGACGCCCGGGCCCGCCCCTGATGGCGCCGCAGGTCTTGGAGAGGCCAGCAGAGGGGGCGCGCAGGGCAAACAGGGCGTGGTTGTCGCAACGATCTTCGCCTTCCTGGGTGGCCTCATCCTCAACCTCATGCCTTGCGTCTTTCCCGTCCTGTCGCTGAAGGCCGCGGCGCTCGCCCGCCACGGAGGCGAGGACGCCTCACACGCCCGGGCGCAGGCTCTCGCCTTCCTGGCCGGAGTCATAGCGACGTTTCTTGGGCTGGCCGGAGCGCTGATGGCGACGAGAGCCGCCGGCGCGGCGGTGGGATGGGGCTTCCAGCTTCAGTCGCCCTACATCGTCGCCGGTCTGTGTCTCATCATGCTGGCCGCCGCTCTCAACCTTTCAGGCCTGTTCGAGATCGGAACCTCGCTTCAAGGACTGGGATCGGGTCTGGCGACGCAAGCTGGTCTGTCGGGATCCTTCTTCACCGGAGTTCTTGCTGTGGTGGTCGCGGCGCCCTGCACCGCCCCGTTCATGGGCCCTGCCCTTGGCTACGCCTTGACCTCACCGTGGCCCAACGCCCTTGCTGTCTTCCTCGCCCTGGCCCTGGGATTTGCCGCTCCCTTCACCGTGATCGCCTTCAGTCCGCCGCTTATCCGGGCGCTTCCCAGACCTGGGGCCTGGATGGAGACTTTCCGGCGGGCTCTCGCCTTTCCGATGTATGGGGCCGCTGCATGGCTCGCCTGGGTCCTGGCCCAGCAGACCGGCCCCGAAGGCCTCGCGCGTCTCTTCACGGCTGCCATTTTCATCGCTCTGGCCGCCTGGCTTTTTGGCCGGGTGCAGGCGCGCCGCGCAGCTGGCGGGGCGCCCGTTTTGAGCGCCGGAATCGCCGCCGCCGCCTCCCTTGTCGCCCTTGGCGCGGCCTTCGGGCTTCCCTACGCCCCGTCCAGCGATTCAAGCCAGTCGGCTCTATCGGCAGGTGCGCCCTCTCAACCATGGACGCCCGCGGCCGTGGACCAGATTCGCGCGAAGGGCCATCCGGTGCTGGTGAACTTTACCGCGGCCTGGTGCGTCACCTGTCAGGTCAATGAGAGGGTGGTGTTCACTAATCCAAGGGTCATCCGGGCGTTCAAACAGTCGGGTGTAGTTTATCTGGTCGCTGACTGGACCAAGCGCGATTCGACCATCGCCAAGGCCCTGGAAGCCCAAGGCAGAGACGGAGTCCCGCTCTATCTTCTCTATGATGACAAGGGGGATCCGCCGCGGATACTGCCCCAGCTCCTCACCCCCGATCTGGTGATTCACGCCCTTGAAGCGTCGGGCGGGCGAGCCAAGTCTGCAACCGCCCTTGCGACCCGCCTTGCTCCGCGGCGCGGCGACGGTTAAGCGCGCTGACCCATGTCTAGCGAGGATAGCCCACGTCCTGGCGCGCGAGCTCCGCGCGGTTTCGTCGACCGGCGTGGCCCGGCGCTGCAGATTGAACGGCGCCTCCTCGCAGCCGTGTCTTCGGTCTATGAGTCCTATGGATTTGAGGCTCTCGACACCGGCGCCTTTGAATACGCCGACGCCCTCGGGAAGTTTTTGCCTGACGCTGATCGACCCAATGAAGGCGTCTTCGCCCTGCGCGACGACGACGATCAATGGCTGGCGCTGCGCTACGACCTGACCGCACCTCTCGCGCGTTATGCCGCGCAGAACTGGGGTGACCTCCCGAAACCGTTCCGACGCTATGCCGTCGGTCCGGTCTGGCGCAACGAGAAGCCCGGACCGGGACGATATCGCCAGTTCATCCAGTGTGATGCCGACACTGTGGGTTCCGACCGTCCTGAAGCGGATGCGGAAATCATCGCGATGGCCTTAGCGGGCTACGCGGCGGCGGGGCTGGCCCGGGGCTCGGTCACCATAAGGATTAACGATCGCAACCTGTTGAACGGTGTGCTCGCGGCCAACGACATTGACCATCCCGGCCAGAGGCTCGCCGCCCTGCGCGCGGCCGACAAACTTGACCGTCTTGGCCCTGGAGGGGTGGCTGACTTGCTCGGCGCCGGGCGGCTCGACGAGTCGGGAGCCTTTACTTCTGGCGCTCAACTCCCAGCTCGGGCGATCGACGCCATCCTGGCCTTCCTGGCCGCGGGACGCGGAGCGCGAGGGCCGACCCTGGATGCCATATCCACCGTGATCGGCCGCTCGCAAGAAGGCGATAAGGGGCTGGAGGCGCTGGCCCGTCTGGGGGCGGCGCTCGATCGTCTTGGCGTGTCCGAGGACGAGGCCCTTATCGAGCCGTCGATCGTGCGTGGACTGGAATACTACACGGGAGCTGTGTTCGAGGCTGAGTTGAGGCCGAACGGGGTTTCGGCAACTGACTTTGGAGCGATCGGCGGCGGCGGGCGCTATGATGACCTGATTGCCCGCTTTTCCGGAGAGCGGATCCCGGCGACCGGTTTCTCCTTCGGAGTTTCCCGCATTGCCGCCGCCCTCGCCATGTCTGAGGCGGCAGGGCCGCCGCCGCGAGGTCCGGTGGTGGTGTTGGCGCTGGATCCCCAGCTCATGGGTGAATACTTCGCCATGGCCACGGAGCTGCGCGCGGCGGGACTGGCCGCTGAGGTCTATCTCGGCGTCGCGGGCATGCGCGCCCAGATGAAATATGCGGACCGGCGGCTCGCGCCGGCGGCCGTGATCTTAGGCGAAGACGAGTTCGCCAAGGGCCTTGTCACCATCAAAGACCTAGACCTCGGGCGCGTGTTGGCCGTCGGGGTCAGGGATAATGCGGCCTGGCGCGAGGAGCGCCCCGGTCAGGTCACGCTTGGCCGCTCCGACCTGGTGGCCGAGGTGCGACGTATTCTAGGGGCAGCGCCGTGAAGTTGGAGTCTCCCATTCCCGGAGACGTTTACGACGCCATCAGCGCGCCCTTCCGCGAAGGCGCCGATCACGTCCTCGACGCGCCGGTCCTGCAGCCTCTGGGACTCTTGCTGGACCTCGCCGGGGAGATGCTGCGAGAGCGCCTCTTTGTGGTCCAGAGCACGGAAGCGGCCCCAGAATCCTGCTTGCGTACAGATTTCACCATCTCCGCCCTTACAGCCCACCTTGAGAGCGGTAGGAAAAGCGGACGCTATTTTTATAGCGGCCATGTCTTCCGCGTGGCGCCGCCTGGGTCCGAACGCGCTGAGGAGTTCCCGCAGGTCGGCGTCGAGGTCTTTGAACCTGGCGACCCGGCGGCAGCCGACGCCGAGATCGCCGCAGCAGCATGGAGCGCAGCGCGCGCAGGAGGACGTACGGACCTCAGCCTTTTGCTGGGAGATGTGAGCCTCTTCGGCGCCGTCGTGGACGCCCTTGGATTGGCCCCGCCTCTTGCCGCTCGGTTGAAGCGCTCCGCGGCCAGTCCGCGTAAGCTTCGGGCGGAGTTGGAGGCCGCGGTTAAGGGCGAGCGCCCGGGTCGCGGCGGGGGTGGTCGTCTGGGCGCCTTGCTCGCCAAGTTGCCGGAGCCTGAGGCGGTCGCGGCTCTTCAGGAGATATGGGATCTGGCCGGGGTCGAGCCTGTGGCGAGTCGCTCGGCCGTGGAGATCGTGCATCGCCTCGCTGAGCGCTCCGCTCTGGCGGAGGCGCCACGACTCAGTCCTTCTCAAGCGGATCTCTTCGGCGCCTACATGGCGATCTCCGGCTCGCCCGAAGCTGCGCTACAGTCAGTGGAGAGCCTGGTCGGGGGCAAGGCTGCGGCCCTGGGGGCGGCGCGCGACTCGTGGATGCGACGCATAGACGCCATGGTGAAGGCCGGGGTACCGGCAGAGGCCATGCGCTTCTCCACCGCATTTGGTCGCGCCTTCGGTTACTACGATGGCGCCATCTTCGAGATTCGGAGTGCGGCATTGGGTCCCGATCAGGCGGTGGGCGCCGGAGGGAGATATGATGGCCTCGCCGCGCGTCTGGGCGCTCAGATCGCGACCGGAGCGGTTGGCGCCATGGTCAGGCCGGGAAGGGCCTGGCGGCCATGACGGGCGCGCCCCTGAGCCTGGCCCTGCCCTCCAAGGGGCGGCTGAAGGAACAAGCGGAAGCCTGGCTGCGCGACTGCGGGGTTCCGCTCAAGCTGCTCGGCGGTGCGCGAGGATATTCGGCCGTCCTTGAGGGCTTTGAGGAAGTCGAGGTTCGGCTCACCTCCGCGGCGGACATCGCCGCAGCTCTGGCCAGCGGCGAGGTGCATCTGGGCGTCTCCGGCGAGGACCTGCTTCGCGAGCATGGCGAAGGCGCAGACGCGGCGGTGAGGACGCTCCTGCCGCTCGGATTCGGTCGTGCGGATCTTGTCGTCGCCACACCGCGCAGTTGGGTCGATGTGGAAACCATGGCGGACCTGGATGATGTGGCGCAGTTATTTCTGGCGCGCACGGGCAGAAGGCTTCGCGTGGCCACCAAATACGCCGCCCAGACCCGCGCCTTTTTCGCCCGGCACGGCGTCGCGGATTATCGCATAGCGGAGTCCGCCGGAGCGACCGAGGGCGCGCCGGCCGCCGGGGCCGCAGAGGTGGTCGTCGACATCACGACCACGGGCGCCACTCTGGCCGCGAATGGCCTGAAGACGCTGTCGGATGGTCTCATCCTGCGCAGCGAAGCTCAGCTCGCCGCCAGTCTGCTGGCCCCATGGAGCGCGGCGCAACAAGCCGTGTGCCGACGCCTGATCAGCGTCTGGGAGGCGCGGGCGCGGGGCCGGCGGGTCTCCAGCCTATCCTGGCCGAATCATCAGGACGCCCAGGCGCGTGGCGCACTTGCGGACTTTGCTCTCGATCAGGGCGATTGGCGAACCGGAGGGGTGTTGATCGCACGCACCAGACTCTTGTCGGCCTGCGCGGCGCTGTCGGTGGCGGGCGTCGGTCCGGTCGCGGTCGCTCGCATCGAGCAGATTTTCGACCCCAGAAGCCCCGCCGCCGACGAGCTGGCTCAAGCGCTCGGGTCCAAATCCGCCTGACTGGGGCGTCCCATCAGGCCCTGACCAGGAAGCACCATGTACGACACACCGGCGGTGATGGAAGCCCTTGAGGCGGCGACAACGCTTGGCGATCCCACCGGAGCGATCTACCGTCATCTCTTCCTCTGGCGCCCAGAACTTGAGGCCTTGTTCGTGCGCGACCAGAACGGCGCGGTTCGCGGTGAGATGCTGGCCCGGACGATCGAAATGATCTTCGATCTGTCAGACCGTGTCTCCTACGCCCCACACATGGTGCGTTGCGAGGTCGTGACCCACGCAGGCTATGGAGTTCCGCCGGAGGACTTTCCGCTCTTCTTTCACGCGATAGCGGCCGGTCTTAAGGAAACGGCGGGTGAGGCCTGGACGGACCGCTTCGATCAAGCCTGGTCGCGTCTGTTGCTGGAACTGGAACAGCTTTTGAAGGTCTGAGTGGCCTCCACCTTCGTTCGGCGACTCAGAACGGGGAGAAGAGCCGGGTTAGCGCAGCAGGGGGGACCTCGCGCAGCAGGGAGAAAACAGGGTCGAAGACTGCCCCGAGGATGCGATCGATTTTGGCGGTCATGAAGGCCTCGTTGTGCAATGCAAAATTGCGAGTGCGAGATATGCGTTGCGGCGCAATAATTCAAGGGCGCTCGAGGCTCGCCTCGTTTAAGGAACTCGCCGCCTTGAAATCGCGACTCGCGCACGCGGCGGCTCGCCGCCTGACGGCCTCCCGTTTCCAGCGTTGAATTGTTAAATTTTTCTGGCATATTGTGACGGCCGGCACGTGTCGGGTGAAATGCGGAAGCTGGGGATTCGGTCGATGGGCCAAGTCCATCAATCGATTCTGGTAGAGATTAACAGGTCGGGTGAAGGATCGGTGTCGATCCCAAAAGTCGTTGGCGGACGATAGATCTGATGACTGGCTTCGCCCCACTGGCTTGGAGAGGAAGGTCTTGAGCCGCATCGCCATCGTCGAAGACGAAGCTGACGCGCGGGATCAGCTTACTGAGATCTTGTCTCCCCGGCACAAGGTTGCGGCCTTCGCCGACGGCTCCTCATTCCTGAGGGCGCTTCATCGCGACACCTTCGATCTGGTGTGCGTCGACTGGGCTTTGCCGGACATGTCTGGCCAGGATCTGGTCACCCGAATCCGATCCGGGACGCTGGCCAAGACCGTCCCGATCATCTTCGTCACCTCGCGCAGCGGGGATGATGACCTGGTCACGGGCCTGGTCTCGGGCGCCGACGATTTTGTCTCCAAACCCATCAGGGCCCCGATTCTCACAGCCCGGGTTGAAGCCCTGTTGCGTCGATCCACGCCGGAGTCGACCGAGCAGATCGAGACGTACGAGCCCTTCATCTTCGACCGCCTGCGCGAGACGGTGACCCATGGCGATGAAGAACACACGCTCACGAGCAAGGAGTTTGCCCTCGCCCTGACCTTGTTCCGCAATATGCATCGTCCCCTGGCGCGGATTTACCTCATGGAGGAAGTCTGGGGCGCCGGGGCCAATGTGTCCTCGCGCACCCTCGACACCCATATCTGCCGACTGAAGAGCAAGCTCGGCCTTAACCCGCAAAACGGGTTCAATTTCGGGCCCGTCTATGGCTTCGGCTACCGGTTGGAGCGCGCCGGCGAGGTCGAGACGGGATTGAGCGCTGCCTGACATAGCCAATCAAGGGGCGGGCCGCGGGGGGGCTGAGCAGGGCCGGGAGATCCCCTTCGCGGCTGACAGGCGCCGTCTCTGGCTGGAGTGGAGCGCCGCTGCGGTCTTTTCCGCCGTTCTTCTGGCTACGCTGATCTGGACCGGGGCCACCGGACGGCTAGACGACGCCGTTTATGACTTCTCGATCAAGCTTCACCAGCTCAAGCCGCGTTCCGACATCGTGATCGTGGCGGTCGACGCCAAAAGTCTGCAGGACATTGGACCCTGGCCCTGGCACCGCGCCACCCAGGCGGAGCTTGTTCGCAAGGTGGGTGAACAGCATCCCCGAGCGATAGCTTACGATTTCCTAGTGACGAATTCGGAATCTCAGGCGGCCACTGTAGCATTTCGCGATGCCATGATGATGGCCCCTGTGTTTCTTGGCACATATCGCAATCCTGCACACACGGATCGTCCATGGCTCACTTATGCTCCTCTTCCATTAACAGCTGCAGTTGCAGCCGGATTGGGGCCTATGGATCCGGATATGGACAACTTGTCCGTTGTTCGTCGAACATACTTGTTTCAGGGGCAGAAGGATCACCTTGTGCCTCTCGCAATTCTTCAGATGGCGAGGCTGGCGGGTGCGGGAGAGGGGCGAAGCGGAGATGAATACCCGATGCGCGGAGGCGAGGACCCGCTTTACCGATCAAACGAAATGCTTATTCCGTATGTAGGACCTCCCAAGAGCTTCATTCAGATTTCTGCATCTGATGTTTTAAATTCAAAGATCAAAGATAATTTTTTTAATGGAAAATTTATCCTCATCGGTCCCGCCTCTCCTGAGCTGCTAGACAATTTTCAAACACCCACCTCATCGGTTTCTGCAATGCCAAGCGTGGAGATACAGGCAAATATATTAAACGCTATTTTAAATAGTAATCGCGTATATTCTGCTCCGCGCTCACTTATATTTATTGTTTCTATGTCTATGGTCGGGATTCTGCTCCTCGCCCTCGTCCGCCTCGGACCGCGCCAAAATCTCTGGCTCTCGGCCGGTCTGGCCGTGATCCCCCTGGCAATCTGCGTGCTTGGGGTGGCCCTGCGATGGTTCTGGGTTCCCCCCTCCCCCTATCTGACGACCCTGATGATCATCGTTCCCTATTGGGGCTGGCGCCGGCTCAACGCCGCGAGTGTCTACTTCGCGCGGGAAATCCGCGCCCTGGAGGCCGAGAGCGGCGTCGATGCGCTCGGAGCGCGGAGGCTGCCGGTGGGCGGCGATGTGGTGCTCCAGCAGATGACTCTGTTGGAGGACGCCAAGCGCCGGATCTCCGATCTGCGCCAGTTCGTGGATGACATGCTGGCGAATTTCCCCGACCCTGTTCTCGTTGTGGACCGGCAGGGTCGGGTCGCCCGCGTCAATGCCGCGGCCGAGGATCTGGCGCGGGATCTGCAGGCCTCCGTCGTGGCCGGTGCGCCAGTCACGGACCTTCTCAACCTCATCGGAGACGGCGGCGGAGATGCCTCTTGGCCGCCGCCCGACAACGCCAACCGTGAGGGTGAGGCGCCGATCGTCCGCGCGGGATCTGAGAATCGGGCTTTCGAACTGCGATTCACCCCGACGCGAGACGCTTCGGGCGAGGCCAGCGGCTGGATCGTCCACCTTGCGGACGTGACGCCCTTGGTCTCAGCGATGCGCCAGAGAGAGGAGGCCCTCCAACTCCTGTCCCACGACATGCGTTCGCCCCAGGCGGCGATCATCGCGATCCTGGATAACCCCGAATTCAAGAAGACGCCGCCGGGTCTGCGTGAACGCATCGAGGGCCAGGCGCGGCGAACCCTCGAACTGGCCGATTCCTTCGTCCGTTTGGCCCAGGCGGAATCCGCGCAATATGATTTTCAGCCAATCGATCTCACCCTGATTGTCCATGACGCCACGGACGCGGTCTGGCCCCTCGCCAGTTCCGCCGACGTGAGGGTCGTCTTTGAGCCCGACGAAGCCGAATATGTGGTCTGCGCCGATCGCCGCCTTCTCACACGCGCCCTGATCAATCTGCTGGATAATGCGGTGAAATTCAGCCCTAAAGGCAAGATCGTTTCATGCCGGCTGTCCAAAGATAGCCTTGATGGCGTCGAAGCTGTCACCTGTGAGATCGCCGATAGCGCCGGCGGCATGGCCCAGGCTCAGCTCGCAGAGCTCTTCCACCGGTTCGCCACCTCTCGCGAGGATGTCAGCGGCTCCCAGGGCGTTGGTCTGGGCCTCGCTCTGGTTCACACTGTCGTGACCCGTCACAACGGCCGCATCCGGTGTGAGAGCGCCGAGGGCGAGGGCACTGTATTCACGGTCACCCTGCCGATCCATCAGGACGTAGGCGCGGAGGCGCCGACCAGCGCGGCGGCCTGACTTGCGAAGATTCAATCGAGACACATCGTCCTTCAGCCACACGCGCTGTACGGCCATGTGATAGTGATTTTCGCGCTTTGTTCCGGATCGCCTAGGTGGAAATCATATATCGGGGTGGAGCCCCTTGCCTCTTGAGGAGACGCCGATGATCGACCTCACTCGTCCAGAGGTTTTCGGGGCCGGCCACCCCGTTCAGATCTATGATCGCCTGAGGCGTGAGGCGCCGGCCTACTGGAATGCCGAAGAAGGCGGGCCAGGTTTCTGGGCCCTGACGCGATACGCGGACGTGGTTGCGGTGGATCGGGATTTCAGCAGCTTCTCCTCATCACCAACCATCATGATTCCCGACCCGAGACCCGGCGAGCCGGGAGCATTCGGCGAAGCCAAGATGATGCTGATGATGGACCCGCCTCAGCACACCGCTTTTCGCAAACTCATTCGCGGCGCGTTCAGCCCGGGCGAGGCGCAGCTTCGGAAGGTAAGGCTGTCGTCTCTGGCGCGCGAGATCGTGGACGCGGTGATCGACAGGGGGGAGTGCGACTTCGTGTCTGACGTCGCGGGGGAGATGCCCTCGCTGGTCATCGCCGAGCTCATGGGCTTGCCGCGCGATGACGGGCGCGAACTCTATAAGCTCACCGAAACGATCCATTCGGCCCCCGAGGCGGTGGGCGATGGAGCTGGGCGCGATGCGGTCATGAAGATGTTTGCCTATGGCATGGAGCTGATCGCGGAAAAGCGCGCCCGGCCCGGCGACGATCTGGCCAGCCTGTTGCTTCAGGTCGAGGTTGACGGTCGTAGGTTGACCGACCCGGAATTTCTGCTGTTTTTCCTTCTTCTCATTGACGCAGGCGGAGATACCACGCGCAACCTGCTCGGTTCGGGGATGATCGCGCTGCTTGAAAATCCAGACCAGCTCGCCTGGCTGAGGGCAGATCTCTCCTCTCGCCTGGAGACGGCCAGGGAGGAACTCCTGAGGTTCACCAGCCCCGTGATCTATATGCGGCGGACGGCCACCCGCCCTTGCCAGGTCAACGGCGCGCCTATCGCCGAAGGCGACAAGGTGGTGATGTATTTCGGCGCCGCCAACCGCGATCCGGCCGTCTTCCCGGTTCCTGACACTCTGGATCTTGGGCGCGATCCCAATCCGCATGTGGCGTTCGGCGGCGGGCCCCATCACTGCCTGGGGCGGCACATCGCGCGCCTGGAGATCGACGCCATCCTGAGCGAGGTCCTGACCCGGGTTGCGGATTTTGAACTCATCGGACCGCCGCAATGGCTGTCCTCGACCTTCATCTCAGGTCCCCGGGTCTTACCCCTGCGCTTCCGTCGCGCCTGAAGCGATCTTCGGCCCCGCCAGGCGCGGCCGGAGCGCCTCGGCGAGGCGCCAGGGCCCGCGTGATCGGAACTGGGGCCAGACTTTCGTCGTCCCGTCCCACCCGCACGGAGGGACAAGGTCGTCCAAGGGACGCGATGCCTTGATGCCCTCCACAACGCGTCCGCAGATGCCGGGTCGTCCAGGCCCTTGCCCCGATCGCAGATCCGTCAGGCGACGGCTTACTCAAATCTGATCACCGCCGCCGCGAAAGGCCGAGATCGACCGGCCCCAGTGGAGTCACGAACGCGACTTGGCGTTTCGCGACTGTGATCGGCGCAAACGATCGCCTTTGCGGAAGATGTGTCCGCACGATCGTTAACAATTCCCGCATCGGAGTCTGGACATCTCCAGACAAGGAATCCGGCCGGGATTCGCAATTGATTTGACAAGCGCCTGATCTCATGGACATAAATGAGACTAACGGATGATCTCGAGGGTTAATGACCGTTAAAATGCCAGTAGTTGTCGGTCTCCTGGTGAATTTGGGGTCTATTCTACTCAAGAAAACTGGGCCTCGGTTCTGGTTAATTCGTGTTTTTGGGCGAGTTTGTCCAAAAATAGCGGACGAAAACGAACCGGTAGCGGCGCAGTAAACTTCGGTTAACAGTTTGGAACATTCTGATTCTTAACTTTTGTCGCAAGATCGGAGAGTAATTATGTCGAATTTTAATCTTAATTCTGACGCCAGCGCTGAAGGCGAACTTGATCTGGGCATCCGCGCGGTGAGCAGCGGTCGGAAGCGCATCGTCTTCTCAACTGGGTCGGCCAGCGCAGCTCAGCGCATCGTTTTCTCGACTGGGTCGGCCAGCGCAGCTCAGCGCATCGTTTTCTCAACTGGGTCGGCCAGTGCAGCTCAGCGCATCGTTTTCTCAACTGGGTCGGCCAGTGCAGCTCAGCGTATCGTTTTCTCAACTGGCAGCGCCGGCGTGCGTAAGGAACGGCTCGCCCTCGCCGCCTAAAGCGGCTTGTCAGGAGGCCGGGTCTCCAGGCAATGAGCGCGCATGCGCGTCAGGAGATCCGGCAGCCTCGTGATCTTGTTGGAGGGCGAAGACCTCGTCTTTCACAACTATCTCGCCCAGAGCACGTTTCTGGCCAACCCCCAGGCCTTGGAGATCGTGCGCGCGGTGAGCGATTGGACGGACCTGGACGCGCTGAGCGCGCGGTTCCCGGGCTATTCGAAAGGGTCACTCCAGGGCGCCATATCCGATCTGGCGACCCTGGGGGCCTTAGTGATCGAAGGCGACGAGGAGGCTGAGGCCGATGCGCGCTTTCAGCGCGAGTGGCTTTGGGGGCCCTTCGCCGCCGCCTTCCACCACGCCACGCGCGTCGGGTCATTCATGAGCGAGGCGTCGGCCGTGGAGATGCTCCAGGACCGGGCGCACTTCACCCCCTCGCCGCCGCTCTATCTGACCAATTCCGACCCGGCGAACGACATCTCCCTGCCCGTTCGCAATGAATATGGCGAACCCTTCGCCACCATGTCGCGCCGCCGAACGCACCGCGCCTTCAGGCAGGCCCCGCTCTCGCTCCTGGAGATCGCGGATTGTCTGCTCTTCTCCATGGCGATCACCGCGGTGATCGAAGACCCGGAGGTGGTGGACCTTCCGCTGAAAATGACCCCCTCAGGCGGTGCGAGGAACCCCTATGAGGCCTATGTCGCGGCGCGACGGGTCGAAGGCCTGGAGCCTGGCGTCTATCACTACTCAGCCATGGAGCGGACTTTGGGACGAGTTGGCGGCCCGCCACCCGCGTTCGGCGCGCTGCTGGCCGGCCAGGACTGGGCGGACGATGCTGCCGCCCTCATCTTCCTGGTGGCGAACTTCGAACGCACCATGTGGAAATACCACGACCCGATGGCCTACCGCGTGGTCGCCGTGGAGGCGGGCCACATCGGCCAGAACATCATGCTGACGGCGACCCATCACGGCTTTCTCGCCAATCCGACCGGAGCCATGGACTTCGAGGCGGTGGAGGCAACGCTCGGCGTCAGCGGGCCAACCAAGGGCGTGCTCTATTGCCTCATCCTTGGCCGGCCGGGCCCGCTGGAGACCCAAGTCCCCGCCTGAGGCATCACACGTCGATCTCCGCGTCGAGCGCGTTGGCCTGGATAAAATCGCGTCGCGGCTCGACGAGGTCACCCATCAGCCGGGTGAACAGGTCGTCCGCATCATCCATGTGATCGACCTTGACCTGCAGGAGGGTGCGCGCGTTTCGGTCGAGCGTGGTCTCCCAGAGCTGCTCGGGATTCATTTCCCCAAGGCCCTTGTATCGTTGGATAGAAAGGCCGCGTCGGCCCGACTCGAAGACAGACGACAGGAGGTCGAGGGGCCCCCGGACAGTCTGGTGACGATCGCGACGCCGGAATTCCGCGGGCTCGGCGAGCACCTCCTTCAGCCGGCGTGAACGCTCCGCCAGTCGGCGCGCATCGGCGGAGTGGATCAGCGCCTGGTCAAGAACGATGCGCTCCGATACGCCGCGCCTGATGCGCTGGAATTGGAAGCCGCCGCCATCTGAGAACGCGACCTCCCATGGTCCGTCGCCCTCCTCCGCATAGAGGTCCAGTCGATGCGCGGCGGATTCACCATCCGCATCGTCTTCGAACAGACCCGCGAGAGCTGCCTGCTCGACCGCGAAAGCGGGCGCCCGGGCGGCCAGGCGGTCGATGCTGACCCGCGCCTGTCGGCACAGTTGAACCCATCCCACCAGATCCTGCCCGGTGATGCGCTCACCGGACGCCAAGTCAAGCTCGGCCCCATCGAGGCCCTCTTCCACCAGGAAGGCCTCCAGCTCTGCGTCGTCCTTGAGATAGCGGGCGGAACGGCCTTTGGCTGCCTTATAGAGCGGAGGCTGGGCGATATAGAGGTAACCCCGCTCAATGATCTGCGGCATCTGCCTGTAGAAGAAGGTCAGCAGCAGGGTGCGGATGTGGGCCCCGTCCACATCGGCGTCGGTCATGATCACGATCCGATGATAGCGAAGCTTCTCGATATCGAAGTCGTCGCGTCCGATGCCGGCGCCCAAAGCGGTGATCAGAGTGCCGATCTGATCCGAGCTCAGCATCTTGTCGAAACGCGCCCGCTCAACATTGAGAATCTTGCCTCGCAACGGAAGCACAGCCTGATTCTCACGGTCAAGCGCCTGCTTGGCCGAACCGCCGGCCGAGTCTCCCTCAACGATGAAGATCTCCGAACGCGCCGGGTCACGCTCCTGGCAGTCAGCTAGCTTTCCCGGCAGGGACGAAATGTCGAGGGCTGACTTACGGCGGGTAAGTTCCCGCGCCTTCCGTGCCGCCTCCCGGGCCGCAGCCGCCTCTGACGCCTTCTGGACGATCATCTTGGCCTCGACCGGATGCTCCTCCAGCCACTGAGCGATGCCTTCAGCGACCAGCCCCTCGACCGCCGGACGAACCTCCGACGATACCAGCTTGTCCTTGGTCTGAGAGGAAAACTTCGGATCCGGAACCTTGACCGACAGGACACAGGTCAAGCCCTCGCGCGCGTCCTCACCTGTGACCTGGACCTTTTCGCGTCGCGCGGCGCCAGAGCTGTCGGCATAGGCGGTCACGACCCGAGTCAGAGCCGCCCGGAATGCCGACAGGTGTGTGCCTCCATCCTTCTGCGGAATGTTGTTGGTAAAGCACAGCATGGTCTCGTGGTAACCATCGTTCCACCAGAGAGCGAGGTCGATCTCGACCTTGTCACGCCGTCCCCTGATCACCACAGGAGCCTTAATCAGGGCGGTCTTGGCCTTATCCAGATGGCGAACGAAGGCCTCGACGCCGCCCTCGTAATGGAGCGTCTCCTCAAACGGCTCGCTGTCGCGCAGATCGGCGAATCGGATCTTCACTCCAGAGTTCAGGAAGGCGAGTTCGCGCAAACGGTGTTCGAGGGTCTTGCGATCAAAATCGATGGTGGAAAAGGTCGACAGCGAAGGATAAAATGTCACCATGGTGCCGGTCAGAGGCTCGCCGGTGTCCCGTCGGGGCGCGGCCCCGGTTACCGCCAGCGGCCGGACGGTTTCGCCGCGCTCGAACCGCATCTGGTGGGCCTCGCCGCCGCGATAGATGGTCAGATCGAGCCAGTCCGACAGCGCATTGACCACACTCACCCCGACTCCGTGCAATCCGCCTGAGACCTTATAGGCATTCTGATCGAACTTCCCGCCGGCGTGCAGCTGCGTCATGATGACCTCAGCCGCCGATACCCCCTCGCCCTCATGGATGTCTGTCGGGATTCCGCGACCGTCATCGGTCACGGTCACTGAACCATCCGCATTCAAGATCACTTCGACCCGGCTCGCCCATCCGGCCAGAGCCTCATCGATGGCGTTGTCCACCACCTCGTAAACCATGTGATGCAGGCCGGAGCCGTCGTCGGTGTCGCCGATATACATACCCGGACGCTTGCGCACGGCGTCGAGCCCTTTGAGCACCTTTATCGACTCTGCGCCGTAGTCGGCGGCGGCTTCGGCGCGGGGATCGGAGGCAGGATCGGTCATCTAGTCATCCACCAGGAAAAGCCGCGACGCGTCCACGCGGACGCCCAGGGCGCGGCCTCTGAGGCCATCAAACAACGAGTCGTCGGTGCCGGTGAGAAAGGCCTGCAGGCCCAGGTCGGCGATCTCGTCAAACAGCGCCGCCCTCCGGACCGGGTCCAGGTGCGCCGCCACTTCATCCAACAACAATATAGGAGTCGGGGCCGAATGGTCACGGGAAAGTCGCGCCGCCTGGGCCAGGATGAGATTGAGGATCAGAGCCTTTTGTTCGCCCGTGGAGCAATCCTGCGCGGGCCGGTCGCGTTCAAGATGGACGACGGCCAGGTCGCCGCGATGCGGTCCGCTCAAGGTTCGTCCCGCCGCCTTGTCGCGTGCGCGGGAGTCCGATAGCGCGACGGCCAGGTCACTCCTGATCTCGCTCTCCGATCGGCCGCCCAGCGCCTGACGCTCCCACTCTCCTGTCAAGTCGACACGCGCGTGGGGAAACGCGCCGCCATTGCGGGCGTCGATCTCTTGGACAAGTGACGTCACCGTGCGCGCCCGAGCCACGGCCAGCGCCGCCCCCGACTCCGCCATCCGGGCCTCAAGAGCGGAAAGCCAGGATAGGTCTGCACGCTCCTCCGCCAGCAACCGGACACGTTCCCGAAGCGCACGCTCATAAGCCATCGCGACCGCGCCATGGGTCGGCTCTGCAGCCAGGACGAGGCGGTCAAGAAAGCGCCGACGCTCGGCCGGAGATTCAAGGAAGAGGCGGTCCTGCGCCGGGGTGAGCCAGAGGGGACGGGCGAAGTCCGCCAGTCTCGAGGGGGCGACGGGCTCTCCGTCAATTCGCACTGCGCGCCGACTGGCGCCCGGGACCTCCGTACCGACGCCGACGGTATAGCGATCGCTCCCCACACGTAGGTCGACCGACACCGCCCAGGCGCCCCCACCCGCGGCCTCACCGGAGAGACGCCGCCCTATCTGTTCCAGCGCCGCACCGCGCAGGCCCCGCCCCGGCGACAAAAGGCTGAGCGCTTCAAGAAGGTTGGTCTTGCCGGCCCCATTGGCCCCGAACAGGAACACCGTCCGCCCGCAGCAGGCGAGCTCCGTCGTGTCATAGGCCCGAAAATTGCTCAGTCGCAGCCTCTCGACGGCGGAGCGCATAGGTCTTCCCGATGTGTCGCGACGCGGACCCTGAAACGGTCAGGCGCGAAGCGGCATGAGCACGAACTGTGACGCCGCATCCGTGGGATCGAGCACCAGAACCGGGTCCAACATCGCCGTCTGAGCCGCGCGGTCGGCGAAGCGAAGTTCGATCATCTCGGCGCCCACCTGGGCGCTGACATCCAGAAGATAGCGGGAATTAAATCCGATCTCGAAGGGCGGGCCGTCATAGTCGGCCTCGAGCTCCTCCTGCGCCTGCCCCGTTTCCATGTTTCGCACCGTGAGCACGAGTTTGCCGGGCTCGACCGACATCTTCACCGACCGGCTTTTTTCGGAGGAGATCGTCGCCACGCGGTCGACAGCCGCTGCGAAGATGGCGTTATCGGCGGTCAGGATCCGGCCATTGCCTTGTGGAATGACGCGCTTGTAGTCGGGAAACGATCCATCGATCACCTTGGAGGTGAGCGAGGCCCGACCGAAATCGAACCTTACTTTTTGCGGGCTGAACTGGACGAGAAGAGATTCGCCCGCGTCCTCCATGAGGCGCCGGGCCTCCTGCACGGTCTTACGCGGAATAATGACGCCCGGAGCCCCTGCAGCGCCCTCTGGCGCAGGCATATCGGCCATAGCCAGGCGGTGACCGTCGGTCGCCACGGCGCGCAGCACCGCCCGGCCATCCTCGATGATCGTGTGCAGATAGATGCCGGTGAGATAGTAGCGGGTCTCCTCGGTCGAAATGGCGAATCGCGTGCGATCGATAAGACGAATCAGCGAGGCGGCGTCGACTGTGACAGGCGCCGACAGACCGTCGGTCGGCATGGCGGGAAAATCACCCGCCGGAAGGACAGGAAGGTTCACCTTATATCGTCCGGCGCGCACCTGCAGGCGCGGGTCCTCACCAGTGTAGCTGAGGGACACCTCCGCGCCCTCAGGCAGTTTGCGGACGATCTCATATAGCGTGTGGGCCGGCGCCGTGATCTGACCAGGCATCTCGACATCGGCGTCCGTGTGGTCGACGATCTCCATGTCGAGGTCGGTGGCCGACAGGGACAGGCCCTCCGGTCCGGCCGACAACAGAACGTTGGAAAGAATCGGGATCGTGTTTCGGCGCTCCACCACGCTTTGCACGTGACCGAGTGCCTTCAACAGCGCCGCCCGTTCGATGGTCAGTTTCATGTCTTATCCCGTCTTGAGGCCTCCTCCTCAGCGAACCCGGAGGAAGGCTGGCGGAGACTATCGCAATTGACGCTCGCGGGAAGGGGGCAGAGAGATGAAGGCCCCGAACGCCCTCCCGCTGACAGGGAACTCCTCAAGGCGGGCGGGAAGCGCTGTGGAAGACGATAATGGAGCGCGCAGAGAGTTCCGCGGTCCGCCATCAAGGCGTCGCGCCTTCATCAGGCGGGGCTCAAGCCCCACCCGATTCGGCCGGCGGCCCGCCAGTCGACTCGCGCGAGGTGACCACCACCATCGCCGCCCGAAGTGTTCGACCAAATAATTCGTATCCGGACTGGAGACACTGAATGATGCGTCCCGGCGCTAGCGTGTCGGAGGGTTGCTCCATCATTGCCTGATGCAGATGGGGATCAAAGCGGTCGCCCTGCTTTGGAGCGATCGCGTTCAGACCATTGCGGGCGAAGGCGTCGATCAGGGCCTTGTGAGTCATCTCCAGGCCGACGATGAGGTTGCGGGCGGCCGGATCCTCAGCATCGGCAGGGGCATGCTCAAGGGCGCGCGACAGGTTGTCCGCCACCGCCATGAGATCCTTGGCGAATTTAGATATGGCGTAGGCGCGGGCCTCGTTGGTCTCGCGTTCGGCTCGCCGTTTGGTGTTTTCGGCTTCGGCGGCATAGCGCAGCGCCTGATCCTTAAGCGCCGCCAGTTCCTGACGCAGGACAGCGATGTCCGCGTCGGCCTCAGGATCGGCCTCGGGTTCGAGGGCGAGGTCTTCGTTACTCATGCGGGAATCATCCATTCATCAATCGTCCTAGGGTCTTGGCGGTGTAGTCCACCAGCGGGATGACCCGGGCGTAGTTGAGACGCGTTGGCCCGATCACTCCAATCGCACCCAGCAACTTGCGACGTCCGGACATATAGGGCGCGGCGATGAGGGCGGAACCCGAGAGTGAAAATAGCGGGGCCTCCGAGCCGATGAAGATACGCACACCCTCGGCGTCCCGGACATGATCGAGCAGTCCGATCAGCTGTTCCTTCTGCTCAAGGTCGTCGAACAGACGTCGGACACGTTCGAGGTCAGCCGCCGCGTGCGGATCGCCAAGGAGGTTCGCGCGCCCTCGCACAATCAGAGTGCGGTCCGATCCCTCGCCTCCCCAAGCCGCCAGCCCCTCCTCGATCAGGCGTGCGGCGGCGGCATCAAGCTCGCGGCGGGCGCCGGCGACTTCCACGGCCACGTCCTGCTTCAGGTCGGCGAGCGAGCGGCCGCGCAGGCGAGCATTCAAGAAATTCGAGGCCTCGGCGAGGGCGGCGGGCGTCAGTCCAGAGGGACGCCGCATCAGGCGATTTTCGACAGCCCCGTTTTCCATGACCATGACGGCCAGGGCCTGGTCGATGCCAAGAGCGACAAACTCCACATGCTTGACGGCCGCCTCCTGTGTGGGCGTGACCACCAGGCCGGCGCCTCCCGCCAGCCCTGAAAGAATGGCGCTGGCTTCGTCAAAGGCCTCTTCGAGACTCCCACCGCGGGCCCCGAGGCGAGAGTCGATCTCCCGTTGTTCATCCTCGGGAAGCTCGCCCACCTCGAGCAGTCCATCGATGAAAAGACGCAAGCCCGCATGGGTGGGGCGGCGACCCGCGCTGACATGCGGGGCGTCGAGCAATCCGATCTCGGCAAGATCCTGCATCGTGTTCCGGACCGAGGCTGGAGACAAATGTACGCCGCCACGGGAGATAGTGCGTGATCCGACCGGCTCGCCCGTGGCCAGATAGGTTTCCACGACGCGTCGGAAGATGTCCCGGGCGCGGGCATCGAGCTCGGCAAGCGACGCGCTGGCCGCGAAACGCGATCCGGCCGCCGGCAGAACGAAGGGCGAAGACGATGGGTTGCTCATGGACGCATCCTGGGCCCTAGAGGATAAGGCGCACCGAGCGCCATGCAAGGCTTGCTCGGCAGGGCAAGGAGGCCCCACACCCATGTACGTCGAACGACCTTCAGGCAGAGACCGGGACGCCCTGCGGGAGATCACGATTGACACAGGCGTCAATCGATATGCCGAGGGCTCGTGCCTCGTCAGCTTCGGCCACACTCGGGTTCTCGCTACCGCCAGTCTCGAAGAGGGCGTTCCGGGGTTCCTTCGAGGTCGGGGACAGGGCTGGGTAACGGCGGAATATGGCATGCTGCCGCGCGCGACTCATACTCGCGGCCGCCGTGAAGCGGCCCAGGGGAAACAGTCCGGCCGAACCCAGGAGATACAGCGCCTCGTGGGCCGGTCGTTGCGGGCCGTCACAAACCTCAAGGCTCTCGGCGAGCGTCAGATCACCATCGACTGCGACGTCGTCCAGGCGGACGGGGGCACCCGCACCGCGTCGATCACAGGGGGCTGGGTGGCGTTGCGCTTGGCCTGCGACAAGCTGATGTCGGCCGGTCTGATCACGACGGATCCCGTTCTCGATCAGGTGGCGGCGGTATCATGTGGCCTCTTTCGCGGAGCCCCCGTCCTAGACCTCGACTATGACGAGGACAGCGCCGCGGAGGCCGACGCGAATTTCGTCCTTACCGGCCGCGGGGACATCGTCGAGGTTCAGGCGACCGGCGAGAAGAGAGGCATGACCTCCCGAGAGTTCGAGGACCTGTTCGCCCTAGCTCGCGCCGGAATTCAACAGCTCATGGCCCATCAGCGCAGCGCAGTTCAGGCAGGCCCTTAAAGACATCCCGTTCGGGTCGTGACCTTAGGCAGGTGAGCAAAGCCGCCCGGGAACTGAAGATCGAGCCGAAAGGTCCAACCGCTCGGGAGTCGGCCGTTGCGCGGGTTAGAAGCGCGGTCTGCTTAGTCCAAATCGTCCTCGACCTCATCGGAGGGGCCCGGATCAAAGCGCATAAGGTCCCCCGGCTGGCAGTCGAGCTCCCGACAGAGCGCCGCGAGCGTGGAAAATCGTACGGCTCGGGCCTTACCGGTTTTGAGGATCGACAGGTTGGCGATCGTTACGCCGACCCGGTCGGCGAGTTCGGTCAAGGACATCCGTCGCTCGACGAGGAGGCGATCAAGGCGAATGCGAATCGGCATGGTCTAGATCGTCAGCTCGGCTTCGCGGCGAAGGCGCGCGCCCTCACGAAACACCTCAGCCAGGACAACGATAACCAGAACAGAAAACCAGGTCGTCAGGCTTACCCCTCGCACCGCATGCCGATGGATCTCGTCGTGTGAGATCAGGTTAAGCGCCGGAACGAAGACGTAACGGCCGAGCTCAAGCCCGGCGAGCGTCCCCGCGATCAGCTGTAATCTTTGCACATTGTCAGGATGAAACGGATCCCCGGCGATCAAAGTCTGGAAGATGCGGCGCAAGCCCTCGACGATCAGGGTGGCGCCGCCGACGTAGAGGTCTGCGCCGACCAGTGCCGCGATTAGGAACGGCCCCAGCGGCGCTCCATGAAGATCAAGCTGATCGGTGAGGATCGGAGCATTCAGCAGATCGGGCCGGAAGCTGAGAAGCATCACCACGAACAAAGCGACGGTGATAGCGCCAGCGGATATGAAAAGCGCCCAGCGAACGACGTCCAGAATGGCCTTCAACAGGCTGGAGACCGACCCTGGGCCGAGAGCGCGCATGATCAGACCTTCGGATGACGTCTACAGGGGGCCTGGCGACCGCGGGTCATCGCCTGCGGTCGCCCTCAGGTCGCTCGCCCGCAGATTGAACGTCGGACCGCCCCCGGTCCAGGCGTTGATCTAGCACGCTCCGGCGAATTTGGGCGATTCCCCTCATTGGTGTTGGGGCCATCAGTGTCTGAGCCATCACCCTTGCGCCACCAGGCTCAGGGCCACGAGCGAAACCCCGCCAAGAACGATGGTGTTGAACAGCGGCAGCGCGATACGGTCGAAAGCGCTGATGAAACGTTGAACCGACATTGTCCTATCCTCTCACATGTCAGGCGCCGAAAGGGCGGAATGCCCGTTGTGCGCTTGCGAACGACTGCCGCCGTCCTTGTATGAGAAGGCATAGGATTTTGCCGCTTATCAATCAAATTACATATCGTTTAACAACATTAATCTTTTGCAATGCACAAGTCTTGAGGGCGCGGCCGCGTGGCTGTACGAGGCGCTCATGCCCCTGAGCCTGCCCTCCGGCCAACGTCTGGTCGTCGCAACCCACAATCGCGGCAAGGCGCGTGAACTGGCGGCGCTGCTTGAGAGTCGCTTTGAGGTCATTTCAGCTGGCGAGTTGGGCCTTCCCGAACCGGATGAGCCTGAAACGACGTTCATCGGCAACGCTGTGATCAAGGCCAGAGCCTCCGCCGAAAGGAGTGGTTTGTTGGCCATCGCCGATGATTCTGGGTTGTGCGTCGCGGGTCTCGACGGAGCGCCTGGCGTCCACTCCGCGCGGTGGGCGGGTCCCGACAGGGACTTCGCGCGGGCCATGGACCGCGTCCAGAGCCGACTGGAGGAGATTGTCGACGCCGATGCCTCCGCGGCCTTTGTCTGTGCGCTTGCCGTCGCTTGGCCGCAGGGCCCGGTCGTCGCTTTTGAAGGCCGCATCGAGGGTCGGGTGAGCTTTCCGCCGCGGGGGGATCGCGGCTTTGGCTACGACCCGATCTTCATTCCAAAAGGGGGGCTGCAAACGTTCGGGGAGATGGCGCCTGAAGCCAAAGAGGCCATCAGTCATCGCTCCCGCGCCTTCGCCGCGCTGAAGGCAGCGCTGTTTGACTGACACTCGCCGGCCGCCGTCAGAGGCGCCTGACCGCTCCCTCGGGCTCTATATTCATTGGCCCTATTGCTCTCGGATCTGCCCCTACTGCGATTTCAACGTGGTGCGCGGGCGCGGTCGCACGCAGCAGGGCGAGGCGCTTCTTGAGGCCGCGGTGCGAGATATTGGCCGGCAGCGGTCGGAAGTCGGACCTCGTCGCCTGGTATCGATCTTCCTTGGGGGAGGCACGCCCTCGCTGTTACCGCCCGAGGCGTTGCGCCGCCTCATCTCAGAGTCGGTCGCGGCCTGGGACGCCGGTCTGGATATTGAGATCTCCCTTGAAGCCAATCCAGATGATGCCTCGATCGCCCATCTGAGTGAGATTGCGAAGGCCGGGGTCAATCGCCTCTCCCTGGGAGTTCAGTCCTTCCAGGATGAGGCCCTTGCTCTGCTCGGACGCAACCACAGCGGCGCCGCTGCGGCCGATGCCGTCGCCTTGGCTCGGGATCTCTTCCCGCGCGTATCCCTCGATCTCATCCACAGCTGGCCGGGCCAGACGCCGCAAATGTGGCGCGCTGACCTAGAGACCGCCATCGCGCTCGAACCCGAGCACATCTCGGCCTATGAGCTCACCTTCGAGCACAATACCGCCTTCGGCCGAGCCCGGGATCGCGGGCGTTTGACCCCGCCGGACGAGGCAAGGCGCGCCGATCACTTCGCTCTCACCGACGAGGTGCTCGGCGAGGCGGGGTTCGAGGCCTATGAGGTCTCTAATCACGCCCGCGGGCGAGCGGCGCGCGCGCGCCACAATCTTCTCTATTGGCAAGGCGAGGACTACGTCGGGGTGGGCCCCGGCGCCCATGGACGCCTGATGCGCGATGGTATTCGCTTGGCCTCCGAGGCACCCCGCGCCATCGAACGCTATATCGCGGCGATCGCCGACGACGTCGCCACGCCATGGGAAGCTCTCTCGCCGGAGGACGCGGCGCTGGAGCGTCTGGCCATGGGGCTGCGCCTGAAGGAGGGGGTTCCTCTACGTGATCTCGCAGTCCTGGCCATCTCGGACCGGCGGATCGCGGCGCTGGTCGACCATCTTGAGGTCAGGAACGAGCGAATCGCTGCGCGCCCACAAAGCCGCGCCCTCATCGATCGACTGGCCCTGGAGCTCGTTCGGGACTGACCCGTCTGTGGAGAGAGCGCCAGCGCCGAATCTACGGCGGCGCGAGATATTGTCTAAGTGCGCCAAATGGCGCCGCCATGAGGACGCAGTAGGCGCCTGATCGCCTCGCTTGCCGTCCGTCGCCGAACATCCCTAGTCTCATGAACGAGGGCGGAAGCGAGCTTAGCGATGGGTCGGCGGCTGGTTCGAGGCGTTAGGGGCATTGGCGCCCTCCTGGCGATGCTAGGGGCGATCGCCGCGCCCGCTTCGGCGCCCGCCGGCGCGTCGTGCCACATATCGGCGGCGTCGATCTCCGTGACCATAGACAACCTGCGTCCCCTCGTGAACGGCGAGATCAATGGATCACCGGTTCGATTTCTCGCGGATACGGGGGCGGCCTTCAGTCTGCTGCCGAACGCCACGGCCGTCGCCTTCCATCTCCCGATATCTCCGGCCCCGATGGATCTTCGAATGACCGGCCTGGGCGGTTCGTTCAGGCCCAGCGTTGCGCGGGTTCAGAATCTGCAGATCGAAGGCGTCGCTCTCCACAATGTCGAGTTCCTCGTCGGCGGCACCGATGCGGATTTCAACGATGTGGGCATATTGGGCCAGAACTTCTGGCATATTGACGATCTCGAACTCGACTTCGGCCATGGCGCTCTGAGGTTCGACAAGACCTCCGGGTGCGGCCGGCGAATCTTGGCCTATTGGGCCCGGCCAGGCGATGCGGTGATCGTTCTGGACCTTATCGGATCGTCGCGGTCGACCAGCAGCGCCATCGTGCCGGTTCTGATAAACGGCGTGCGGATGCGGGCCGAGCTGGACACCGGCGCATCGACCTCCGTCCTGACCTTTGCGGCGGCGCGACGCGCTGGCATCGACCCCAACGGGCCTGATGTCACGAGCCGCGGAGTGGGCCTGGGAGTCGGGCATCGCGGAGTCACATCGCGGGTTGCGCGGGTGAATCTCGTCGACATCGGCGGGGAGCGCGTGGAACACACCCGGCTTGGCCTAGTCGACGACCTGCTCCCCGATGTCGATATGCTCCTGGGCGAGGATTTCTTTCTCTCTCACCGCGTCTATATCGCCAGGGATCAGGGCAAGGTCTATGCGACCTACGAGGGCGGTCCGGTGTTCAATCTGGGCGGCTCATCTGTGGCGACGACGGCGCGGCCAGAGGCGGCGAGCGAGACCAGAGCATCGACTGGCAAGGTCGCCGACGCGCTGGGATCCGACAACTCTCAGAGTCTTGGGCTGAAGGCCGCCGCGGAACTGAGCCGACTCGAATTCGAGGCCGCGATCGCGGATTTCAGTCGCGCCCTGGCGCTTGAGCCCCGAGATGCGGATTTTCTGCTCGGGCGGGGCGAAGCCTATGCGCGGAGCCGACGTCCAGGAGCGGCCCTTGCCGATCTCGACGCCGCTCTCAGCCTTACGCCCGACGACATCGAGGCGCGTCTGACCCGGGCCGGGCTGAGGATCGGCTTGGGTGAACTCACCAAAGCCCGCGATGACCTTGACAGCGCCGCCGCCCTGATGCCGGAAGCCGCCAATACCCGCCTGGAGCTGGCCGAACTCTACAACCAGGCCGATGCCCCGCGGCGCGCCATGGCGTCTGAGCTGAGCTGGGCGCGTGCGCACGCCGACGATGCGAGGTCGCCCATCGCCCAGGGGGTCTACTGCCGCGCCTCGGCCGTCTCAGGAACCCAGCTGCTGCTCGGGCTCAAGGCTTGCGATCACGCCGTCAAGGCCAGTCCCAAGGCCCCTGGAACGCTGACTTGGCGGGGCGTGATCAGGCTGCGATTGGGCGATGCGGAGAGAGCGGCGGCCGACCTCTCCGACGCCGCCGACCTCGCTCCAAAATCCGCGATCGCGCGCTATTGCCTCGGCCTGGCGGACCAGAGACTGAACCTGCCAAGGGCCGGGCAGGATCTCGCCGCCGGACTTGCCTTGGACCCCGGACTCGCGGACTGGGCCAAGCGCCATGGCTTGACGAGCTAAGGACCGACCTCAATGCCTAAGACCACGAACCACACCTCTATCGCAGACCTCAACCAGGCGAACCTCGACAAGCTGCCAGGGCATCTTGGTCTCGTCATCACCAAGGTCGAGGATGGCTTGGTTGAGGGGCGCTTCGACGTCCGCCCTGACCTCGTGGCTCACACCGGATATCTCTTGGCTGGCGCGGTGCTAAGCATCGCCGACATCCTGTGCGCCTATGGCGTCTCGACCTCCTGGCCCGATGGCGCGAATGGATTCACGACGGCAGAGGTCAAGTGCAACTTCATCGGCACGCTGCGGGAGGGCGGCGTGACGGCGACTGCACGGCTGCTTCATGGGGGACGGACCACCCAGGTTTGGGACGCTGAAGTGCGAAACGAGAGCTCCGGACAGCTGATGGCCGCCTTTCGCTGCACCCAGATCCTTCTCTACCCGAGAGCATGAGCCGACTGCTCACCCCGGAACTCAGTCTCCGCAGCAGCCCAGCGCCACGCCCTCTCGCCGGGGATCGGCGCCGCCCTGAAGGCGTCCGCCTCGCACGATGATGCCGTGGAGGCCAGAATCCTCGACAAAGGGGTTGGTGACCAGATTGACCCCGCGCGCTTTCAATCCGTCGACCACGCCCGGGGCGAACTTCTCCGGCTCGGAAATGTAGGCTGGTCCAAAGGCCACCAGATTAGGCAGAGCGACCGCCTGCTGCATACTCAGGTTCCAGTCCAGAGCTCCGACGATTCCCTTAAGGACAAACGAGGGTATGGCTAGGCCCCCCGGGGAGCCGATACCGGCGACGAAGCGGCCTTCCCTGTCGAGAATAATGGTGGGCGCCATAGAGGACCGAGGGCGTTTGCGCGGGGCCACCGCATTGGCGGCGGGCCGTCCGTCCGGGTCGGTGGGAGCGAAGGAAAAGTCGGTCAACTGATTGTTGAGGAAGAACCCATCCACCATGCGGCCGTCCCCGAAGATGCTCTCCACGGTCGTCGTCATGGCCACGACGTTGCCCCACCGGTCCACAACCACGAACGAGGAGGTGCCCCCGGGCTCCTGGGTATGGTCAGGACCGGGATTTGGCGCACCGGGAGGGTCGCCAGCCTGAGGCGGGGCGCCGGCCACAGGTCCGATCAGCTTCGCCCGCTCATCCAGATAGCCCGAGCTCAACAGGCCCGCCGTCGGAACCTTCACGAAGGCCGGGTCGGCGTTATAGCGTAGGTCGTCGGCATACATCAGCCGCTCCGCCTGGGAGATTTCGTACCATCCCTGGGCGTCGGCTGGACCCCGCGAGGCAATGTCGGTACGCTGCAAGAGCCCCAGGCCCTCCAACACGGCGACACCCCCAGAGGGCGGGTTCGGTCCGCAGACGGCATAGTTTCGGTAGGGTGCGCAGAGGGCCGCAGCGCTATGCGCCTGATAGGCGGCCAGATCCTGCAGGGTCATGCTCCCGGGAATAGGGCCCTGATGAATCCTGTCGACGATGTCCTGGGCGATCTTGCCTTTGAGGATGGCGTCGGGTCCCTGCCTGGCGATCAGGCGCAGGGTGCGGGCATAGGCAGGGTTCTTCAGGCGCTCCCCCGCCTTGATCGGTCGACCCTTTTCGTCGCGGAAATAGGCGATCACGTCAGGCGCTCTGGCCTGGGGGGCATGGCCCTCCACCATCCCCTGAAGTCGCGGCCCCACCAAAAAGCCGTCATCCGCCAGCCGCTCTGCGTCGCCGAACAGTCCGCGCCAAGCCAGTCGTCCATGGTCCTTTTGGGCGAGGTAAAGCATCGCGATCGCGCCCGGCACGCCCGCCGAGCGCCCCGACAGCATGGCCTCGGCACGGGACATGGGCTGGCCGGAGGGTGCGAGGAACATGTCGGGTGTGGCGCCGGCGGGCGCGAACTCGCGCCCGTCATAGGCAGTCACGGTATGGGACTTGGCATCATACCAGAGCATGAAGGCGCCGCCGCCCAAACCTGAACTCTGAGGTTCCACAAGCCCAAGCGCCGCCTGGATCGCCACCGCCGCATCCGCCGCGTTTCCACCTCGGCGAAGCACCGCCAGCCCCGCCTCCACCGCCTGCGGGTTCGCCGCCGCGACCATGGCCTTGGGGCCTTCCGTGATTGTTCCTCCAGGGGCCGGGGCGATCGCCATGGCCGCGCCTGCGGCCCCGGTCGCCACGCCGAGCAGGACAGCGCGAGCGAAGGCTGGAAAGAGACGCATGATCGGCTCCAGGTGATAGAATTCTGCGAACCTAGAGGTCTTTGATCGCCTTGAGAACCGCACGAACGGGTTCCTGGACAACCTCGCCGAGCGAGCGCACCAAGCCGACATGACCCCGCGCACCGGACCCCGAAACCTGATCACCGACGTTCCGGGTCTTAAGATCGGAAACGCCGAGGATGGGCTGTCCCGCACAGGGACGACCGTGATCGTCACCGAGACCCCGGCAATCTGCGCCGTCGATGTCCGTGGGGGCGGCCCCGGCACACGTGAAACCGATGCCCTGGCTGCGGACACACTGGTGGAGCGAGTAGACGCCATCGTGCTATCGGGCGGCTCGGTCTACGGCTTGGCCGCTGCGGATGGGGTCACCGCCTGGCTGGGCGCCCAGGGCCGGGGATTTGGGTTGGGGCGCGTCGCCGGAACACCCAAAGCGCCTATCGTGCCTGCGGCGATCCTGTTCGATCTGGCCAATGGCGGCGACAAGGCCTGGGGTATCGCCCCTCCGTATCGGGATCTCGGGCTTCGAGCGACCCAGACGGCTGGATATGAATTCGACATTGGGTCCGTCGGTGCGGGCGCAGGTGCGATGGCCGGAGCCCTCAAGGGCGGTCTGGGATCATGCTCGACAGTTCTGGAGGACGGCGCCAGGGTCGGCGCCCTTGTTGCAGTCAACAGTTTTGGCTCGGTCGTCGCCCCAGGCGGGCGAGCCTTCTGGGCAGGCGCCTTTGAGATCGATGGTGAGTTTGGTGGAGTCGGTCCGCCCGAAACGCGGGTTAGCGACCGGGTCTGGGGCCTAGCGAAACGCAACCCTGGAGTAGGCGAAAACACAACTCTTGCCTGTGTTGCCGTCGATGCAGACCTTACTCCGGCGGAAGCGCGACGGCTCGCAGTCATGGCCCAGGATGGACTCGCCCGGGCCATCCGTCCGGTTCACACACCGTTCGACGGCGACCTGGTTTTCGCGTTGGCCACATGCTGCCGCCCCCTGCCAAACCCTCGACCTTTCGCTTTGACCCGGCTGGGGGCCGCGGCCGCTGACTGTCTCGCACGCGCCATCGCCCGCGGCGTATATGCGGCAACCGCCTGGCCTGGCGGCGGGGTTACGACCTGGAGAACCTTGCAGCGGCCCTGAGCGCCTCTCCCCAAGGGGGCTTCTTCTTGACCCGCCCCTAGGCCAGGCTCCAAGCTATGTGAGGTGTCTGCAAAGACAGACTGCGGCTTCGGCGAGGTATCGTCACGTCCCGCGCCATGAGGAGATGTCCATGTCCGTGGTCGACGAACCTGAGCCTCGCACCCAAACCTTCGACAAGGCGGCGCTGAAGCGCCGCTATCGCGAGGAGCGGGAAAAGCGCCTGAGGCCGGACGGGAATGCCCAATATCTGCCCCTCACAGGGCGGTTCGCGCACTACCTTACCGACCCTTATACCCCTGTGACGCGACGCGAGGCGCGAGCCGACCATGTCACCTTCGCCTTCATAGGTGGTGGGTTCGCTGGCTTGGTGACAGGCGCGCGACTGGCTGAAGCGGGAATCCGGGACGTCCGAATCGTCGAAAAGGGGGGAGACTTCGGAGGCACCTGGTACTGGAACCGTTATCCAGGCGCGCAATGCGACACAGCCTCCATGGTTTATATGCCTCTGCTTGAGGAGACCGGCCATCGGCCCACAGAGAAATATGCCCATGCGCCGGAGATCCTGGCGCAATGTCAGCGTATCGGACGACAGTTCGGTCTTTATGAGAACGCGCTCTTTCACACCGTGGTCGAACAACTCGCCTGGGATGATGAGGCCAAGGTCTGGGTGATCTCCACAGATCGGGGAGATCGCTTCACCGCCTCGTTTGTCGGGGTCGGCGCCGGACCGCTGCACGTTCCGAAACTGCCGGGCCTCGAAGGGATCGAGAGCTTCAAGGGACACGCCTTCCACACCAGTCGATGGGATTACGCCTACACCGGCGGCGACCCGAGCGGCGCGCCCATGGAAAAGCTCCGGGACAAGCGCGTGGGCATCATCGGCACAGGCGCAACCGCGGTACAATGTGTTCCACATTTGGCCAGGACCTCTGGGCGTTTGTTCGTCTTTCAGCGCACCCCGTCCTCGGTCGACACACGGGCCAATGCGCCGATCGACCCCGACTGGTTCGCCTCCATCGCGAGTCCTGGCTGGCAACGGCGCTGGCTGGAGAACTTCACCGCCAATCAGACAGGCGGCGGCGCCAATGAAGACTTGGTGATGGATGGTTGGACCGACCTCTCGCGCCGCATCCAAGCCAGAATCGCTGGAATTCCTCGCGACCAGATGACCCCTGTCGCGATGATGGCGGCATTTGAAGACTCGGACTTCGAAAAGATGGAGGAAATCCGGGCGCGCGTGGATGCCGTTGTCACGGACCGCACAACGGCCGACAAGCTGAAGGCTTGGTATAACCAGCTGTGCAAAAGACCTTGCTTCCACGACGCCTATCTTCAGGCTTTCAACTCTCCCAATGTAAGCCTAGTCGACACCGACGGCCGGGGGGTGGAGCGGGTTATTCCTCGGGGCGTCATGGCGGCGGGCGTGGAATATGAGCTCGACTGCCTCATCTTCGCTTCTGGGTTCGAGGTAGGCACGCCCTTCGTCCAACGCGCCGGTTTCGATGTTGTCGGGCGCGACGGACTCAAGCTTTCGGACTATTGGGCCGATGGAATGCGCACCAAGCACGGCATCCATGTGCACGGATTTCCAAGCCTGTTCTTCGTGCAACCGACCCAGGGCGCGAATCTGATCTCCAATGTGCCCCACAATCTCACCGAGGCAGGCCAGACCATTGCGGTGATGGTGAGGGAGGCGCTTGACCGCGGCGCCCGTGAGGTCGAGGTCACTAGAGAGGCGGAACAGGCCGGGATCGATCTGCTTCTGACGGGTCCGGGACGCATGATGCTGGGATCGCAGGACTGCACGCCGGGCTACTACAATAATGAAGGACAGGACCCTGGGCCGGCCGCGAAGCTCAATGTCGGCTACCCGGCGGGCGCCACGGCCTATTTCAAATATATTGATGCCTGGCGAAGTGACGGCGCCTTTGAGGGACTGAACTTCCGGTAGATTTTTTCGGACTCAGGCGCGGCCACCGTTAGAGCCGACGAAGATCTCGCGATCGGCGCTGGCGGCATTCGGATCGCGGGGCGGCAAGGCTATGCCGGCCGCCGCGAACGCGCCGCGGACAGCAACATCAACGGGGGTCGATTTCAGGTTCGCCGACAGGGGCGTAAGGGGTTTGTTGAGGCTGGCGTAGACCGCGCGATCCACTTGCCAGCCCGCCTGGGCGAACAGGGCTTGCAGATCATCGGCGAAGGCTTCCGAGTCGGGACGTCCATCAGTTGTAATCATGATCATGGAAGGCGCGAGTGTGAGAATAGCCCCCATTCGCTGACGTTGAAGCGGCGTCAGTCGGTTGGGACGATGCGGAACCGACGCCAGGGCGGGTGTCCCCAGGGAGTGAATCGACGGGGCCCCTGCCGCCGAAGGGACGGCCTTGGCCCCGGAGGTCGCGCCCGATCCACGCGGCGCAGCCGGCGGGGGCAATGCGCCGGCCACGGGCTCCGCATGAGGAGGTGCGATCACACGGGCGCCGGCCGCGCCACCAAGGAAACCTAGGAGTTGGGCTTCGACCTGGGCCATCTGATGGGCCGCACCGGCTGTAGCCTCCGCCGCCTGCAGGCGAAGGGTCGCGATCTCGCGGTCTTTGGCGCGATCCACGGCGCGTCCGAGCATAAGCGATGTCATGCCCACGGCCACGGTCAGCGCCGCAAGGGCGACAAACAACACATTGGTCGCCAGCAGCGCGCCCTGAAGGCTCACCAGAGGTCTCCGTTCAGCGTCAGTGGGCGCACGGAACGAATGGCGGACAGGGATCATTTCGGACACGGTGCGCCCCGTCTATCCCAGGTTATGCCCTCCTATTGGCGACAAAGGCTTAAGAAAGGCTGTAGGATCCGTAGATTAGCTCGGTTGCCGGCGCGTCACGGCGCGTCAAGCGCGCGCTCCCTCAGAGCTGCCCGAACTTCGGCTTGGCGTTCAGCGTCAAGGCGCCAGCCCAGTACGCAGACGCCGCCCAGCATGACGAAGACGATCGGCCCTGCGATGAAAGCCACAGTCAGGTGATCCAGCGCGGCAGGGCTATTGGTCGCCCCGTCGGTGGGATCAAACCCCAGTCGTTGGAGCAGAGGAAACGTCAGCCCGATCGAAAGCGCACCGGCAAGTTTGGTCGCCAAGCCGTTGAGCGCATAGACGAGACTGGTGCGCTCCTGACCGTGCTCAAGACGCAACACATCCCCAACGTCCGCCAACATGGCCTGAATCATCAGGCCGAAGCTCGCCGCGGTGAATCCGGCCCAGGCTACGGCGGGCGCCGCGGCGGCGACATTGCCCTTGGGCACGACAAAGATAGAGAGGAGGCCAAGGGAGAAGCCGGTTGTGGCGGCGATCAAGGAGCGGTGCTTACCGATTCGGCGGGCGAGAGCGGCTGCGGCCATCGCCCCTGGCGCCGCGGCGATGACGTAGAGAGACAGCAGGAAAGACGCCTGCGCTTCGGTAAATCGCCAGGCTCGGGTGAAAAAGAACATATAGAGCGCGCTCATCCATCCCGGCCCAAGAGACAGGGCCACCTGGGCTAGGAACAGGCGCAGCAATTCGGGCCGCCTGAAAACCGCCCAAAATCCGTTGAGGCCGCCCAAGCCCTCTGTCTTTCGCAGGCTCCCTAACGGCTCGGGTGTGAGGGGGGCCGCCACCGCCACGCTCAGCGGCGCCAGGGCGATCACGAACCAACCGAGGGCCTGATCTGCGTTCAGACCGCCGAGCGTCTTGCCGAGCACGGGAATCAGGGTCACCGAGAGCGACCCCAGAACCCCCATGGCGCTGAGGACGCCAAACAGCCGTGATCGCTCATGATATCGGGTCGCCAGGGTTGCGCCCCAGGCTGACACCGCGAGCGAATTCATCGACATTCCAAGATACAGAGCAAAGAGCCAGACAGTCAGATAGCCTGCGCTGAATCCATAAGGGGCCGTAAACAGTCGCCAGAGCGGGATCATCAACGCTGGGGCGCTGAGCACCAACCAGAAACGATATCGTCCCAGACGGGTCCGAGTGCGATCCATCAGCAGGGCGAGAACGACATCGACTGGGATATCGAATAGGCGCACGCCCATCCAGACGCCCCCGACAACGCTCATCGCGACACCTAAGCGCCCTGAAAAGAAGGCAGGAAGAAAGACGTAAACCGCGATCCCCATGGCGGCGGCGGGAAGGTTCGCCACCGAAAAGGCGAGGATCGTGGACCAGGGGAGTTCGGGATCAGTCCCACTCGCAAGGACGGCTTCGCCGCCGGATCTCACGAGAGCATCCTCCCGGTCAGCCTCTCCAGAACCCGAAGCGGCGCCGCGCCGGGCGCCGCCATGGCCTCGACGGGGAGGTAGAATGTCTGTTCGAGCGCGAAGCGGCCCTTTAGCGCCGCGTGGACAGCGCTGTCGGTGAACACCACCCAGCTTTCTCCCGCCGCAAATGCGATGTCAGTCGCGTTCGCCTCCCTTTGATAGTCAAGGTCGCCCTTGGCGGCATCGTGAAGGCCAAGCATCAGCGCGTCATATCGGGTGCGCCGTCCTCGGGTTAAGCCCAACGCATTCAGAATCTGGCTCTCCCCCGGCCAAAGGTCCCGCAGGCGCGGCAAGAAGCGACGCGCATGAACCTCGAACGGTTCGGCCACCCGCCAGAGACGGGGCTCGCCCCAGGGGTTTATGTTGGCGAAGACCCGTAGGATCCGGCGCCCCCCGGTGGGTTGTGAGGCGAAGGCGTCGACGTGAAGTCGGCGATCATCCTTGCGCGCGCTCAGAGGCGCATCGGCCGCGTCGCGCAGACGCAGGCTGGCGCGCCCGGCCTCAAGAGCGTCGACATAGCGCGGCGCGAGATCGACGACCGTCGCCCGTGCCCAGTCCCCGAAGCGCCGCAGAAGCGACTCAATGTCGGTGACGACTGCCTGGGGCGCGACGACACCGCGAACCTCTCGGCCATCGAAACTGGCTGATTTCGCACGGAGTTGGCGCGTATCCAAAAACAGGAGTCGGCTCTCCTCCGGGCTGAGCCTGAAGGGCCGGTCGGGCAACCGAACCAGACTCTCGGCCTCGAGGCGCAGCGCCTGGAAATCTGGCGACGGGGCGGCCGCGCCCTTGATCGACGATGAGCTCATGCCCCTGTCTAAAGCGATTATTGAATGGATGGAATCACTCCCGAGGCCGCCATTCGCTCCAGTTTCAGGCCTCGGCGCGCGGCACAATCGTCTAGGCTGGTCCATCCTGGTCGGACGGCGCTCTCGCCTGTTCCGAAAGCCGTGTTAATCCGGGCCTTGGCTCAACAGAGGCGTCCACGGCCGTGACCGACCCTTCCGCTCGAATCCCTGAGGCGTCGGCGACCGACCATCGCATCCATGAAGCCTCGGGCCAGAGTTTCAACCCGAAGGAGGCCGCGGCCCTCATCGCGGTCGGCTGCAATTCCCTGCTCGTCCTTGGGGTCCTGCCGATCCTGCTGGGCGCCTTGGCCGACGCCGGGCGTCTGAGCAATTCCGAGATTGGTCTATCAGCCATGGTGGAGCTCCTCTCCATGGGCGCCTCGACGGGCCTCATGGGCCTTGTCCGCCGCCCGCGCCGCTTGAAGGGGATCGGCGCCGCTTTCAGCCTCGCCGTCGCACTGGCTGACCTTACCAGCCTTCGCCTGTCTCATGGCCCGCTGATCCTGGCGCGCGGTGGGGCCGGCGCGTCTGAAGGGGTCCTGTTGTGGATCACCGTGGGCATGATCGCCCGTACGGCTACGCCGGAGCGATGGGCCGGCGTGTTTTTCACGGCCCAGACCGCCGCACAACTTGTGCTCTGCATCCTCCTGGCCCAGATCGTGTTGCCCCGGTTTGGTCCCAACGGGGCATTTGTCGCCTTGGCGACTGTCGCCGCACTGGGTGTCGGGGCTGCAGTCTTCACGCCCTCAGCCTTTTCCCCTTTGACAGCTCGACCCGAGGATTCCGGGGCGCCTCCCCCTCGGGGCATCATAGCGCTTGTCGCGTGCCTTCTCTTCGTTGCTGGAGGCGGGGCCATCGGGGTCTATCTGGAACCGCTGGCGCATGAGGCGGGGTTGGGGGCTGGCGTTGCGGGCGCGGCTCTTTGGACCTCCCTCATTGGTCAGGTTATCGGCGGCGCCCTAGCCACGTTTTTGGCGGGTAGGGTGAGGTATGTCTTTGTCTTCGTGACCGGGGCCGCGATCAGTCTCGGCATCTGGGCCCTGCTCGGCCTTGATCTGCCCGGATGGGCGTTCATCACCGACAACGCGGTCTCCGGCGTGGTCGCCATGACATTGGCGCCGTTCATCGCGCCTATGACCATCGAAGCAGACCCCAGTCGTCGGGCGGCAATCCAATCAGGGGCCGCACAATTGCTCGGCGGCGCGCTTGGGCCCCTACTGTCCTCATTTGTCGTCGACGCGCAGGATGTGCGAGGCGTCCTCTGGTTGGGAGGGGGTCTTCTGCTTCTGGGCCTTGCAATCATCCTCTGGCTTCACGTCACCAACTCCGGACCGAAAACCACCCCAGCATCCATTGGGTGACACAGTCTGGACGCTCACACGCGGCGCCGAACCAAACCCACATGAAGGGTCGGGACGTTTTGGCTGGTTGAAAAAAGAGCGGGGACATTCTAGGTGCGGCGCAAAGCATCTTCGGTCAGGTCCAATTCGGACCCGATGTAGATTCAGAACCTCAGGACGAAGCGAGGATATCCGCAGTGGCAAACAGCGTGGCCAAGGCCGGCGCAGATGGGCCGGATGACGCAGGGCGTCGCGACTTCCTCTATCTGGCCACGGGCGCCGTTGGCGTCGCAGGTGTCGCGGCGGTGGCATGGCCGCTTATCGACCAGCTCAATCCGGCAGCCGACACCCTGGCCCTTGCTTCGATCGAGTACGATCTGACAAAGATCGCGCTCGGTTCGGAAGTCACCATCGCCTGGCGCAAACAGCCGGTCTTCATCCGCCATCGCACGCCCGACGAAATCGCCCGTGCGCGTGCGGACGACCATGCGCCGATGAAGGACCCGGCCACCGACGAGTCTCGGGTGAAGCCTGGACATGCGGAGTGGTTGATTATTCTGGCGAGCTGCACACATCTGGGCTGCGTGCCGACGTTTAAAGGCGGGGACTACGGGGGGTGGGCCTGCCCCTGCCACGGATCGGTGTATGACACCTCAGGTCGCATCCGGAAGGGTCCAGCGCCCAAGAACCTGTACCTTTTCCCTTATACCTTCCTGAGCGACACCAAGGTTAAGCTGGGCTAGGGGCGTATCCATGAGCGAACATCAGAGCACCTACGAACCCAAGTCGGCGTTTGAACGCTGGCTCGACTCTCGCCTTCCCATCGTCCGCTTCTCTGCGGACCTGATGTCGTTCCCGACGCCGCGGAATCTGAATTACTGGTACACTTTCGGAGGCATTCTAGCCTTCTGCTTGATGGTTCAGATCATCACAGGAATCGTCCTGGCGATGCACTACGACACCAGCTCGCATGGAGCGTTTATGTCGGTTCAGCGCGAGATCATGCGCGACGTGAACTTCGGATGGTTGATCCGCGGGCTCCACGCGAATGGCGCCTCGATGTTTTTCCTCGCGGTCTATCTGCATATCCTGCGCGGAATCTACTACGGCTCCTACAAGGCCCCGCGCGAGGTGCTCTGGTGGCTGGGCTGCGTTATCTATGTCCTGATGATGGCCACCGCCTTCATGGGCTATGTTCTCCCGTGGGGTCAGATGAGCTTTTGGGGAGCGAAGGTCATCACCAATCTATTGGGGGCATTCCCGGTTGTTGGCGGCACGATCACGACGTTGCTTTGGGGCGGGTTCTCGGTCGGTGGGCCAACTCTGAACCGGTTCTTCTCTCTGCACTACCTCCTGCCGTTCGTGATCGCCGGCGTTGTTGCGTTGCACATCTGGGCGCTTCATGTTCCCGGCAACAATAATCCGACAGGGGTCGAGGTTAAGGGAAAACAGGATACTGTTCCCTTCCACCCCTATTATACGGTGAAGGACCTTTTCGCGATCATGGTCTTCGTGATCCTGTTCGCCGCCGTTGTTTTCTTCATCCCCGATGCCTTCGAGAAGGTCGACAATAACATCGAGGCCAATCCCCTCGTCACACCGCCACACATCGTGCCCGAGTGGTACCTTCTGCCCTTCTACGCCATTCTGCGAGCGATCCCCGATAAGCTCTCCGGCGTTTTGGCCTTGGCCGGAGCTATCGGGATGTTGTTCATCCTGCCATTCCTGGACCAGAACAAGGTCAAGTCCATGCGCTACCGCCCGGCGGCGCGGCTCTATTTTTTCATCTGGATCGCCTTCTGTCTGATCCTGGGTTGGTGTGGATCTCAAGAACCTCAGGGGACAGTGATCCCAGGGCCCGCGGGCCCGGTGATTATCGACTATGGCATAAACTCGGTAACGTGGCTGGCCCGTGTCTCAACGGCTTACTATTTCGCCTATTTCCTCATCATTACGCCCCTGTTGGCGATGACGGAGAAGACCCTGCCGGTGCCGGACTCGCTGTTCACCCCCGTTCTCGCCAAGTCCGCCGCGCCCGCCGAGTGAGCTGAACCATGACCCATCACCCCTTCCTCGCAGCTGCAGCGCTCGCGGTCGGTTTGAGCCTAGCCTCAGGGTCGCTCGTTCCGGCTCAGGCCGATACGACTCAGGCCCCGCTGAAAGATGTTCACTGGTCGTTCGACTCGCCGGTTGGCATGTATGACCAAGAGCAACTCCAGCGGGGCTACAAGGTCTATCATGAGGTGTGTTCGGCCTGTCACTCGATGAATATGGTGGCCTTTCGGAACCTCGCCGATAAGGGCGGGCCGTTCTGGAACCCCGCCTATCCCAATTCTAACGACAATCCGGTGGTGAAGGCCCTCGCCGCCCAGGCTCAGTACGACAGCATCGATACAGAGACCGGGCAGCCCGTTAAGCGGCCGGGAACCACGGCCGACTATTTTCCCAGCCCCTTCCCAAATGAGGTAGCGGCGCGGGCGGCCAACAACGGCGCCCTGCCGCCCGACATGTCCCTGCTCGCGGCGGCCAGGGAAGGCGGCGCCCGGTATATTTATTCGATTGTGACGGGTGACGGCACGACCCCACCTGCCGGGCTGACCGTTCCGGACGGCAAGTACTATGACCCTTATATGCCTGGCGATCTGAGCTCATTCTGGAAGGGGGATCCGAACAAAGTGCCCGTGGGCGGCTTCATCGCCATGCCTCCGCCCCTCGTCGACGATCGGGTAACCTTTGATGACGGGACCAAGGCAACGGTGGCCCAGGAGGCGAAGGATGTGGCCGCCTTCCTGGAGTGGGCGTCGGACCCCAAGGCGGACGAGCGTAAACAGCTGGGTATCGAGGTGATGCTGTTCCTGCTCGTATTCACCGGTCTGCTCTACGCCAGCTACCGAACTCTCTGGAGAAAGGTCGGGCACTGAACCACGGGCCCGTAGTATCGGTCATCTCGCGGGCTGGAAGGTCAAGCGTTGAGCGATAGTGTCGAGGACAAGAACGCCGCCGCGCCAGAGGCTTGTTCCGAGGCCCGGCTTCTGGCCCTCGGCGGCCGCAATAATTCGGGCCGGAGCCTGTTCGAGAAACACGCCAGCGGCTTCGACCGCGCGGAGTCGGACTGGATCTCCGTCTTGGGCGGTCCTTGACAACCGTCCCCCGACAACTGTCGTCTCGCTCCGATCCCCATCGATCCGGAACAGCCCCGATTGAACGGTGACGCCATCAGTGATCCGGGCTGTGATGGCCCATCCTCCGTTCAAGCCGACCAGAGCGACGGCTCGACTGCGTCGAGCCAAGCTCCTGGCGTTTCGGTCCAGACTCATACGGCAGCCTCGCCTTAGATCGAGCGTAACGACCTGCCCCGCCAGAAGGTCGGCGCCGACGACG
Source organism: Pseudomonadota bacterium (assembly GCA_021808285.1). GTDB lineage: Bacteria > Pseudomonadota > Alphaproteobacteria > Caulobacterales > Caulobacteraceae > Acaudatibacter. The sequence continues at coordinate 56,565 of JAKBBV010000015.1, forward strand.
CCGATGGCC
>JAKBBV010000061.1 GCA_021808285.1 Pseudomonadota bacterium
CCCGAGGGGTACGGGCGGCTCGAACCGTTTCATTTCGCTGTCACGCGACGCCAGGCGCGACGCGAGCTGGATCACTTTATCGACAATATCCTGCCCGGATTTGGCGACCACCAGGACGCCATGCTCAGAAACGAGCCCTATCTGAGGCACTCCCTTCTTTCGGCCTATCTCAATGCCGGCCTGCTCTATCCTCTGGAGGTTTGCCGCAAGGCTGAAGCGGCCTTCCGCGCCGGCCGGACGCCTTTGAACGCCGCGGAGGGATTCATCCGCCAGATCCTCGGGTGGCGCGAGTACGTGCGAGGCGTCTATTGGCGCTTCATGCCCGGCTATCTGGAGCTTAACGCCTTCGAGGCGCACGAACCGCTGCCCTGGCTGTATTGGTCCGGCGAGACGCGGATGGCCTGTATGGGCGAGGCCCTGGCCCACACCCGCGACCATGCCTATTCGCACCACATCCAGCGTCTGATGGTCACCGGCAATTTCGCCCTGCTCGCCGGGCTCGATCCAAAGGAGGTGCACGCCTGGTATCTGGCCGTCTATGCCGACGCCTACGAGTGGGTGGAGCTTCCCAATACCCTGGGCATGGCGCTGCACGCCGATGGCGGGTTGATGGCCTCCAAGCCCTACGCCGCCAGCGGCGCCTATATCCGAAGAATGAGCGATTTCTGCCAGGGCTGCGCTTACGACCCGCAGTCCTCCGTCGGCGACGGCGCCTGCCCCTTCAATGCGCTTTACTGGGACTTCATGTCGCGGAACCGGGCCCTTTTGGAGCGCAACGCCCGCCTGCCCTTCGTGTTTTCGACCTGGGACCGCTTCGGCCCCGACAAACAATCCGCCCTGCAGCGTCAGGCCGAGAGCCACCGACTCGCCATGCGCGAGGGGCGTCTCTGAGCCGTGAAGGGAGGCTGCGACTGTCACCGGATCACGCGCCTGCGCTTTCACGCGCCGGCTTTCGGGGCTCTATCGTCTGCTCCCGTCCCCTGGGTTTGAGTCCATCGCGGCAACCACGATCTGTCGAGGCTCAGGATCACCGATACCCAGGGCGCATTGACGGCGCAGGTCTCTCAGCCGGGGCTCGATGTGAGAAGGTCGACGAGTAGCGGATTGGGAAACCGTCGCTTCTGGACGATGGCGTAAAAGGTCTCGGTGACCTCGGGGATCCGGCAATGTTCGACCAGAACTCCAGCCGCAAGCTCATCGCGCACGACAATCGGCGGCACCAGGGCGACCGCATCGCTCTCACGCGTGAGCAGTCTCAGCATCGCCATATCGTCCACTTCCGCCAGAATGACGGGCGTGATCCCGGCAAGCTCCATGACGCCGTCAAACGCTACGCGTATGTCGCTATCGAGGCTGGGGAGCAGAATGGGTTCGGTCGTGAGGTCCTCAGGGAACCGGAACCTTCGCCCAGCCGATCGGGCATGGCCGACCAGGCTTACCGGCTGTTCATTCAGGAGAAAGTTTCGCAGTGCGGTGCGCGCATCGCGAGGCGCGGCGCTATTGGAGAGCACCAGGTCGAGCGCATGGGCCTCAAGCTGCACCAGGAGATCGCGGATATTTCCTGACCTCACGATCAGCTCCACGTCGGTCCGCCCGACGAGCGGCCGCAGGAACTCAAGCTGAAAATTGCGCGAGAGCGTGGTCAGGGCGCCCACGCGCAGAACCTGACGGCTGGCGATCGGCCGGCCCTTCAGCGTGCTCAGCAGCTCATCCCCCGTCTTGAACACAGTGTCGGCGTAGTCGAGGGCGATCTGGCCGGCCTCGGTCAGCACCAGCCTTTTGCCTGTGCGCTCGAACAGCTTGTGGCCGATCTGGTGTTCCAGTTTCTGAATCTGCACCGACAGCGCCGATTGGGAGAGGTGCAGGCGTTCGGCCGCCCGCGTCAGCCCGCCGTCGTGCGCGACGGCCCAGAAATAGCGCAGATGGTTGTAGTTCAGATCCCGCATCGTTGCGTTATAACGAACGATATATATCAAACAATGAATTTTCTAAAATACTGGGACCCGATTATCCCGGCCTCGATCATTCCGTGTTCGAGGGGAAAGACCCGTGCCCACCGACTATCTGCCGCTTCTGGTCCCCGCACCGATGATCTTGGCGGCGATCGGAAGCTATTTCGCCCAGGGGACAAGGCTTAGAGGGGTTGGCGTTGTCCCCGAGGCCGCTTCCCTGCTGAGCGGCCTTTTGGCCCTGGCCGCGTTCGGCTCCGTCCTCGTCCATGGGGCGGGCGAAAGTCCCGTGATCGGTCTGCGCGGCGTCGGCCTTTGCGCCCGGTCCGATGCGGTCAGCCTCTCCGTGCTGTCATTGGTCGCCTTCATTGGCTGGATCGTGGTGCGCTACACGCGGACCTATCTGGACGGCGCGCCGCGCCAGGGCGCTTTCACCGCTTGGCTCTGCCTCACCCTCGGTTCGGTCATGTTGCTGGTCACCGCTGGCGACCTCGCTCAGATCTTCGCCGCCTGGGTCGCCACCAGCCTCAGCCTGCACCGGCTGCTGCTGTTTTATCCTGAACGGACGGCCGCGAGGCGCGCGGCGCGCAAGAAGTTCATCACCGCGCGGATCGGGGACATGGCCCTGGGCGCGGCCTGCCTTCTTCTGGCCCGGGCGTACGGCACGAGCGACATCGGCGCGATCCTCGCCGCCGCGCGGGGCGGCGCGGGGGGCGAGCTTGCGGGGATCGCCGCCGGCCTTCTCGCCGTGGCCGCGGCGCTTAAGTCCGCTCAGTTCCCGCTGCACGGCTGGCTGACCGAGGTCATGGAGGCCCCGACGCCGGTATCAGCGCTTCTGCATGCCGGCGTCATCAATGGCGGCGGGTTTCTGCTCATCCGCTTCGCGGACGTCATGTTGTTGGCCCCAGGCGTCATGGCCGCTCTGGTGGTTCTCGGCGGGTTCACGGCGCTGTTCGGCGGTCTCGTCATGCTGACCCAACCGATGGTGAAGACCTCGCTCGCCTGGTCCACCATCGCGCAGATGGGGTTCATGATCTTCGAATGCGGCCTCGCCCTCTTTCCCTTGGCGCTGCTGCACATCATCGCCCACTCCCTCTACAAGGCTCACAGTTTCCTGGCTTCCGGCGGAGCCGTGGAGCGGGTTGCGGCGATCAAACGGCCAGGTCCGGTCGCCATTCCTGACGCCGGCGCCGTCGGGCGGGCCTTCCTCGCCGCGCTCGCCCTCTATGTGATGATCGGGCTGGGCTTCGGTTTTCAGCACAAATCACCCCAAGCGATCGCGCTCGGCGCGATCCTGATCCTCGGCGTCGCCTACATGCTGGCCCAGGGCTTCGCAGATGCGGCCCCCAAGGCGCTGACCCGGCGGACGGCGCTCTATGCGCTTACCACCTCGATCACCTATTTCGCCCTTCAGATGCTCGCGACCTGGGCCACGGCCGGCGTTCTGCCGCCCGTTCCCGCGCCTGGAGCGCTGCAATGGACATTGATCGCCTTGGCCGTCACGAGCTTCGGACTCGTCGCCGTCGTCCAGGCCATGTTCCCGCTCTGGGCCTATCACCCGGCCGCGGCGGGCCTTCGCGTTCACCTTTCCAACGGCTTCTACGCCAACACGCTGTTCGACCGGCTGACCTCCGGTTGGGCGTGGCCAAAGCCATCCTGAACGAAGGACGATCCCACATGTCCGACCTCACCGACCCTCGCGCCCTGGATCCCGCCGGCCTTGGCAAGGCCATTGATCGGGCCGTTCGCGCCATCCCGCCTCTATGGCCGCTGTCCTCAAGCGTCGCCGTCAACCCGTTCCTGGGCCAGACGGGCATGGGTCTCGCCGATTGCGGTGCGCTCCTGGCGCGGATCGCCGGCGCGCCGGTGACCATGGCCAGGGCATGGTACCGCGAGCGCATCGCCGTCGGCGTCATCACTGACCGTGACCTCCTCGAAGCCTGGGCGGAGGCGCCGCTGTCCCTGCGCCCGGTGAATCTGGCGGCGACAAAGGCGGCGCTCGCCACGGACGCTCCAGTCATCGCGCCCCTGCCGACCCTCGCCCAACTGGCGGCGGAGGCGTCCGGCGTCGACTGGCCGGGCATCATCGCCGAGCGTATCGGCGCCTGGGCGGCCGGATATTTCGATGAGGGGCAGGCGCTATGGGCTGCACCCCGGGGTAAAAGCGCCTTCGCCGCCTGGCGCATGATCGCCATGCACGACCTCAGCCCCGAGATCCTCGGTCTCAAGGGCTTTGCATTGCGTGTCGCGGAGTCTCCGGAGGACGCCGCCTCGGCGGTCGCTCGCGTGGTGACGACCCTGGGCCTCAGCGAAAGGGCGCTCGACACCTATCTCCACCAGATCCTGACGACCCTGGGGGGCTGGGCGCAATTTGCCCGCTATCGGCTTTGGCGGGCCGAGCTGAGAGGGCGGAGCGATGGTACGGTCCTTGATCTCCTGGCCATCCGGCTGCTCTGGGAAGAGGCGCTGTTCGAACAGTATCATCCCGAGCTGGCCCAGGCATGGAGCGAGGTTCGGGCGAAACACGAAGCCCCCGTGACGCCGACTGCCGACCTGGTGCTCGACGCCCTCCTTCAATCCGCGGCCGAGCGCGCCGCTCAGCGGTCGCTGGCCGATCGGCTCGCCCAGCCGGCAAGGCTCGCCCCAGCGGATCGACCCGCCTTGCAGGCCGCGTTCTGCATCGATGTACGCTCGGAAGTCTTTCGGCGCGCGCTGGAGAGTCTCAGTCCCGGCATCCAGACGTTCGGCTTCGCGGGCTTCTTCGGTCTTGGCGTCTCGCATCAGCGTTTCGCCTCCGACGTGACGGAACTGCGGCTGCCAGTTCTGCTGAGCCCGGCGTTGCATTCAAAGGCGGGCGGCTCCAACCTGCAAGCCGCCGATCGGTCTGCCCGCATCGCGGCGCGCGCCAGAAGGGCATGGGGTCGCTTCAAGTCAGCAGCCGTCTCTTCCTTCGCCTTCGTGGAGGCGACCGGTCCGGTCTATGCGGGCAAACTCGTGACGGACGCTTTGGGCCTCAAGAGGGGCCGGGCGCAGAACGACCCGGCGCCAGGGCTGGAGCCCGAGCTGGACCTTACGGCGCGGATCAGTACGGCGCAAAGCGTGTTGCGCGCCATGTCGCTGACAAAGGGTTTCGCGCCTCTGGTTCTGCTCATCGGCCATGGGGCCAAAGTGGTGAACAACCCTCATGCGAGCGCGCTCCATTGCGGCGCCTGCGGAGGCTATTCCGGTGAGGTCAATGCCCGCCTCCTGGCCACGCTTCTCAACGAGGTCGAGGTGCGCGAAGGGCTAGCGGCCGCGGGGATAGACGTGCCGGCAGACACCTTGTTCGTCGCCGCCCTTCACGACACGACGACAGACGACATCACCCTCTATGCCGATGACCACCCCTCACGCGGCCATGCGGAGACTGTGGCGAAGGCCAGGACCTGGCTCGCGCACGCGGGCCAGATCGCGCGGACCGAGCGGGCGCTCCGCTTGCCTGGCGAGACCACGGAAAAGGCGGTTCGCAGGCGCAGCCGGGACTGGGCTCAGACCCGGCCGGAATGGGCGCTCGCGGGTTGCCAGGCCTTCATCGCGGCGCCGCGCCGACGAACGGCGGGCAAGAACCTGGAGGGTCGCGTCTTCCTGCACGACTATGATTGGCGCCAGGATCGCGGGTTTGGCGTTCTGGAGTTGATCTTGACCGCGCCAGTGGTGGTGGCGAGCTGGATCAGCTTGCAATATTACGGATCGACCGTGGCGCCGGCTCTGTTCGGCGGCGGCGACAAGCTCCTGCACAACGTCACCGGCGGGATCGGCGTCGTCGAGGGCAATGGCGGCCTATTGCGGGCCGGGCTCCCCTGGCAGTCCGTGCACGACGGCGTCGCCTATGCTCACGAGCCGCTGCGACTCACGGTCTGCGTCGAGGCGCCGCGCGAGGCGATCGCACAGGTTCTGGCGAAGCACCCCGAGGTCCGCGCCCTTTTCGACAACCGGTGGCTGCACCTCTTCGCCCTCGACGAGGGGGGCCAGATAGCCTGGCGCTATGCCCCCGACCTGCGCTGGGAGGCCGTGGGTGAACCCTGTATCGGCGCCGCGCCTCCGCGGCATGCGGTCTTGGCATGACGATCCGCGCTGCTTCCCATCTCGCCGCCCTCGAGTCGGAGGCGATCCATATCCTGCGCGAAGCCGTCGCGGAGGCCCAACGCCCCGTGATGCTGTTCTCGGCGGGCAAAGACTCGACCGTCATGGCTCACTTGGCCCTGCGCGCCTTCCACCCCGCCCGCCCGCCCTTTCCCCTGCTTCATATCGATTCCACCTGGGAGTTCTCATCGCTCATCGCCTTCCGGGACGCCCTCGCCGCCAAGCACGGCTTTCAGCTGATCGTCCACGCCAATGAGGAAGGCCGGGTCGCCGGGATCAACCCTTTCGATCACGGGGACCGCTACACTTCGATCATGCGCACCGAGCCGCTCAAGGCGGCGCTTGAGGCCGGCGGCTACGACGTGATCTTCGGGGGCGCGCGGCGCGACGAGGAGGCCTCGCGGGCCAAGGAACGGATCGTATCGATCCGCAACGCCGCTCACGCCTGGGAGCCGCGCGCCCAGCGACCGGAGCTCTGGCGGCTTTACAATATTCGCCTTGGCGCCGGTCAGACCGCACGGGTGTTTCCGCTCTCCAACTGGACGGAGAGCGACATCTGGGCCTACGCCCTGCTGCACAATATCGAGCTTGCGCCGCTCTACTACGCGGAGCCAAGGCCCGTGGTCCGGCGCGGCGGCGCGCTGATCGTCGTCGACGACCACAGCCGCATGCGCTTTCAGCCCGACGACTTCATTGAAACATTGAGAGTGCGCTTCCGCACCCTCGGCTGCTGGCCTGTCACCGGCGCGGTCGAGTCCGACGCCACCGATCTGGCCTCGATTGTCCGCGAGACCCTCGCCGCGTCAACTTCGGAGCGCCAGGGCCGCGTCAGCGATGGCGAGGATGGCGGCTCGCTCGAACAGAAGAAGCGCGAAGGCTATTTCTGACGTCGACCGCACCGTCGTTCTCCTGCCGCAACGCAGGGGCGGTGCTGGCGAGCATGCACGCCAAGGAGCGGATCATCGCGCCGATCATGCGCGAAGTTCTGGATATCGATGTCGCGGCGCCAGAGGGGCTCGCCGAACGCGTCCCCAGCCTGCCCCTCGGTGGCTGCCGTGAGCCGACCCGGCTGATCGTGCGCGAAATCCTGCGCCGCAAATCTGGGGCGCATGAGGTGAAACGTCCGGCGACAAGCGAGCGGACTGTCGATCCTGGGCTGCGCCACCGCTGCGATCCTTGACCCCGACGAAGAGACCAGGAGGAATGCCCGTTGAGCGAAGTCGCACCGCAACCGCCTGAACAGATCGAGGCCGAAGACGTTATGACCTATGTCCGGTTCGTGCTCAGCCATCCCGGCATGAGCCGATGGCTCAAGGATGCGCTCGCGAGCGCCATGGAGCGCGATCCGATCTCGGTGCTCAACGACCTTGAACTGCTCAGCCTCATAACCCGGTCGAGGATCAGGCGCGACCTTTGACCGGCCGCAAGGTTGTGATCTCGCTCAAGGCCAGGCGCACTTGCACGGGCTTCCCGGCTCGCTAGAGTAAATTCTAACAGGTGTTTGAGGAGACGAACGGTGGCGGATTTCGGCGGCGGCGAACTCGACGGGTTCCGCACGGAGGTGCGCGGCTGGATCGCCGAGGCCTATCCGGCCGCCCTGCGCGAGGCTAAGGCGAAGACCGATCCCGAGGCGATCTGGGCCGGACGCGCCTTCGCCGGCAGCGACGACCCGCAGATCGTCTGGATGCGACATTGCGCCGAGAAGGGCTATACCGCGCCGACCTGGCCCAAGGCCTATGGTGGGGCGGGACTCAGCGCGGCCGAGGCGCGGGCGCTCGATCAGGAATTGTCAGCCGCACAGTGCCGCACCCCTCTGGCCTCGTTCGGTTTGTGGATGCTGGGCCCTGTCCTGCTGGAATACGCCAACGAAGAGCAGAAGAAGACCCACCTGCCGCGCATCGTGCGCGGGGAGATCCGCTGGTGCCAGGGCTATTCGGAGCCAGGCGCCGGGTCTGACCTCGCCTCGCTCCAGACCCGGTGCGAGGACAAGGGCGACCACTGGCTGATCAATGGCCAGAAGATCTGGACCTCCTACGCCAACAAGGCCGACTGGTGTTTCTGCCTGGTGCGCACCGATACGGCCAAGAAACACGAAGGCATCAGCTTCGTTCTGATCGACATGAAGACGCCCGGCGTCGAAGCGCGGCCGATCAAACTCATCTCCGGTGAGAGCCCGTTCTGCGAGACCTTCTTCACCGATGTGAAGGTCCCCAAGGAAAACATGGTGGGCCGGCTGAACGGCGGCTGGGAGATCGCCAAGCGCCTCTTGCAATATGAGCGCCAGAACATCTCCGGCGGCTTTGGCGGCGGGGGCGTCGCCGGCGGCTCGGCCGCCGACCTTTCGGAAGTGGCCAAGACCTATACCCCCCTGGACGCCTCCGGAGCCCTGGCCGACCGCGACCTGCGCGCGCGCATCGCCCAGAACAAGATGGATTTCCGCGCCTTCTATCTGACCCTGGGCCGGGTCGCAGCCGAGTCCAGCGCCGGCAATGGCCCCTCCGCGGCGACCTCGATCATCAAATACGCCGCAGCCACGCTGGCGCAGCAGCGGGGCGAACTGATGGTGGAGGCGATGGGCCAGCAGGGTCTCGGCTGGGAGGGCGAGGGCTTCACCCCGGCGGAGCTGCTGGCCACCCACGGCTGGCTGCGCTCCAAGGGCAATTCGATCGAAGGCGGCACTTCCGAGGTGAATCTCAATGTGGTGGCCAAGCGGGTGCTGAACCTGCCCGACCCGAAATAGGCGGGCGCGACACGACGCAAAGCGACGACGACGACACAGGACAAATACACAGGACGGCGAGACCGCGGCGAACGCGGCGCAAGAGATCGCAGGAGAGGCCAGGATGGCGGATGGAGCAATGACGGTGGACGCCGAGCTGGAAGGCTTTCGCAAGGAGGCTCGCGCCTGGCTGGAGGCGAATTTCCCGGCCTCGCTACGCGGAGATCCGGACCTCGCCGAGGCCTATATGGGCGGCGAGAAGCCCACCGGCGATCGCGCCCTGTGGAAGCAGCGCATGGGCGCCAAGGGCTGGGGCGCCCCGACCTGGCCCACCGCCTATGGCGGCGGCGGCCTCTCGGCGCAGCAGGCCCGAGTGCTGCAACAGGAGATGGCGGCGATCGGAGCGGTCAATCCCATTGTCGGCATGGGTACGAGCATGTTCGGCCCGACCCTGCTGGAATACGGGACCGAAGATCAGAAGCAGCGCCACATTCCGCCGATCGTGCGCGGCGAGATCCGCTGGTGCCAAGGCTATTCCGAACCAGGCGCCGGATCGGATCTGGCGTCGCTCTCCACCAAGTGCGAGGACGCGGGCGACCATTGGGTGGTCAATGGGCAGAAGATCTGGACCTCCGGCGCCCAATGGGCCGACTGGTGCTTCTGCCTGGTGCGCACCGACCCGACCAAGAAGCACGAAGGCATAAGCTTCGTGCTGATCAACATGCATCAACCGGGCGTCGAGACCCGGCCGATCAAGCTGATCGCCGGCAACTCGCCCTTCTGCGAGACCTTCTTCACCAACGCGCGCGTGGAGAAGAACGACATGGTCGGGCCCCTGCACGGCGGCTGGACGGTTGCCAAGCGCCTGTTGCAGCACGAGCGCTCCGGCCAAGGCGGCGGACGCGTCATGGGCGGGGCGCGGGCCTTGCCGGAGGTGGCCGGGGATTATGGCCTGCGCGAGACGGACGGCGGCCTCGCCGATGCGGACCTTCGCACGCGGGTGGCGCAGAACGCCATCGACGCCAAGGCCCACGGCCTGACCCTGCAGCGCGCCATGGCCGAGGCCCGGGGCAATCTCAATCCCGGCGCCACTACCTCGATCATGAAGAACTCCGGCACCCAGATCGGTCAGCGCAAGGCGGAGCTCACCCTGGAGATCATGGGCGCCCAGGGCCTCGGCTGGGAGGGCGAGGACTTTTCCCCCGATGAACTGGCGGCTGTGCGCGGCTGGCTGTCGGGCAAGGCCACCACGATCTATGGCGGCTCCCAGGAAGTGCAGAGCAATATCATCTCCAAACGGATCCTCGGTCTGCCCGACTCCACGCGATCCGCCTGAACCCCGAAGACGACTTCCGGACTCGACTGAAAGGAACGACATGCCCGATTTCGGCGCCGCCGACACCGAACTCGACGCCTTCCGCGCCGAGGCGCGCGACTGGCTCAAAACTCACTTCCCCACCTCGCTCAAGGGCAAGGGCGGGCTCATGGCCCAGGAGGGTGTGGCCCCCAGCGGGGGCGACTATGAGGTCTGGCGCAAGGCCATGGGCGAGAAGGGCTGGGGCACACCCACCTGGCCCAAGGCCTATGGCGGCGGCGGCCTCTCGCCGCACCAGGCGCGCGTTCTGCAGCAGGAGATGAACGCCATCGGCGCCTGGAACCCGATCGGCGGCATGGGCGTGATGATGTTCGGCCCGACCCTGCTCGAATACGGCAACGAGGCGCAGAAGAGCCGCCACATCCCGCCGATCGTGCGCGCCGAGCTGCGCTGGTGCCAGGGTTTCTCCGAGCCGGGGGCCGGCTCCGACCTCGCCTCGCTCCAGACCAAGTGCGAGGACAAGGGCGACCACTGGCTGGTCAACGGTCAGAAGATCTGGACTTCCGGCGCGCAATGGGCGGACTGGTGCTTTTGTCTGGTGCGCACCGATACGAGCAAGAAGCATGAGGGCATCAGCTTCCTGCTGATCGACATGAAGACGCCGGGCGTGGAGACCCGGCCGATCCGTCTGATCTCCGGCAACTCGCCCTTCTGCGAAACCTTCTTCACCGACGTGAAAGTCCCCAAGGAGAACCTGGTCGGGCCCCTGGGCGGCGGCTGGACCATCGCCAAGCGCCTCCTTCAGCATGAGCGCAGCGGCCTCTCCGGCGCCGGCGGCGGACGCGGCGCCGGCGGCGCGGCCCTGCCCAAGCTCGCCAAGTCTTATCTCGGCGAGGACGGCGAGGGCCGGATCTCCGATTCCGACCTGCGCGCCCGTGTGGCGTCCAACGAGATGGAATGGCGGGCCTTTCAGCTCACCGCCCTGCGCTCCATGGCCGAGGCCAAGTCCAACCAGGGCCCCACCGCGGCCACCTCGATCATGAAGAACGCCGGCACGCGCCTGATGCAGGAAAGGGCGGAGCTGACGCTGGAGATCATGGGCTCGCAGGGCCTGGGCTGGGAGGGCGAAGGCTTCTCCAGCGAGGAGCTGGGAGCCGTGCGAAGCTGGCTGGGCGGCAAGGCCACCACGATCTATGGCGGCTCCCAGGAAGTGCAGAGCAACATCATCTCCAAGCGGATCCTCGGCCTGCCCGACCCGCTCAGCCAATCCTGACGCGAACCCGACCTCCAAACCCCATCTCTCAAGAGTAGAAGCGAAACACTCCCATGGCCGTACTGACCGAAGAACAATCCATGCTGCGCGACGCGGCGCGGACCTGGACGCAGGAAAAATCCCCCGTCTCCGCCTTCCGAAAGATGCGCGATTCCGGCGCCCCGCTCGGCTACGATCCAGCCGTATTCGCCGAGATGGCCGAGATGGGCTGGACCGGCGTGATCATCCCCGAGGCCTATGGCGGATCGGACTTCGGCTATCTCAGCCTGGGCCTGATCCTGGAGGAGACGGGCCGCACCCTGACCGCCTCGCCCATGCTGGCCACTGCGCTCGCCGCCGCCAGCGCCCTGATCCTCGGCGGCTCAGAAGCGCAGAAATCCGAATGGCTGCCCAAGATCGCCGCCGGTGAGGTCGTGGGCACGCTGGCCGTGGACGAGGGACCGCACCACCGCCCCGAAAAGGTCGCGACCAAGGCGACCAAGTCCGGCGGCGGCTATACGATCTCCGGCGCCAAGACCTTCGTGCTGGAGGGCATGGCCGCGGGCCTGATGATCGTGTCCGCCCGCACCAGCGGCGCCGAGACCGACGCCAAGGGCATCAGTCTGTTCCTCGTGCCGGCCGACGCCAAGGGTGTGAGCCGCAAGGCCCTCAAGCTCGCCGACTCTCGCGGCGTGGCCAATGTGAGCTTCGACAGGGTTGAGGTCGGGGCCGAGGCCCTGCTGGGCGCCGAGGGCGAGGGCCATGCTCTTCTGGAGAAGGTGCTCGACCGCGCCCGCGCCGGCCTCTCCGCCGAGATGCTCGGTTCGGCCGTCCAGGCCTTCGAGACCACGCTCGACTATCTCAAGACCAGGGTGCAGTTCGGCCAGGTGATCGGCTCGTTCCAGGCCCTGCAGCATCGCGCGGCCAAGATGTTCACCGACCTGGAGCTGGCGCGCTCCTGCGTCGAGGCCGCCCTGACGGCCATCGACAACGACTCCCCCGACGTGCCCGAGCTCGTCGCCCTGGCCAAGACCAAGGTCGGCGACACCCTGCATCTGGTCTCCAACGAGATGGTGCAGATGCATGGCGGCATCGGTATGACCGACGCCCACGACGCCGGCCTCTATCTCAAGCGCGCCCGGGCCACCGAGGCGACCTTTGGCGGCCAGTCCTATCACCGCGACCGCTACGCCCGGATGCAGGGGTTCTGAGGCGGGGGCGGAGGGAAGGACAGCCACGGCGAGGGGCGCGGTCGGTTTGGATGTCTTAGCGAGAGGGTTTGCCCGGATCGGGCTACTTGCCCCCTCCCAATAGCATCGCGACCTCCGCCTTGAGGGCCTCGATTTCCTTTTGCTGCTCTTTGATGGCCTCAAGCATGATGGGGATGAGGCTGGAATCCCTCACGCCATAAGGCTCATCGCTCCCCGCCCTTGGTGTGACCACGGCTTCCGGAACGACCTTGGCGACCTCCTGGGCGACGAAGCCGACTTGGGGCTCGTCTAGAGCGAATTTCGCGCTGAGGGAATCGCTACGGACATCGCCATTCGCTCTAGATTCAATCGTTTACGCGCCGTCTGACCGCCCAGACAGTTTCCATCTGGTCGGACGGCGCTCTAAGGGAAGCGTCAGGTTCCTGCCGACGCCCCTGTCCTTCGGCGCGCGCCAATGGAAACGAACGCCCCGAAGTCGTTGGACGAGATCCAGTGCGCCCGTGATTTCCGTGATGTCCGTCTTCAGGCGCACATCCGAGGCATTGGTCCACCCCGTTGTTCCGGCGGCTGAGCCGTTCACGTAGAAAGCGTAGGAGGACTGCACGGTATCGACGCTCACCTGCCCGGCGCCGTTGATCACGATCGCGGCGCCGGTGACGTTAGCTCCGGATGGCGCGTAGACCTGCAGACTCAGAAAATCACCTGTCGCCGTTGTCCCATCGGTATGCTGGAACTGATAGGCGAAATACGAGGTGTTGTAGATCTGGCCGTTCGCGACCTTCCGATTGAAGCCGATCGAACCGGTATTCAGAGACAGCCTCTCCGTCGCGTCGCCAAAAACAACCGGAGCCATGACGTCAAGAGCGTCGGTTGGCGCCGAGGAAAGGATGCCCACGGCCCCTCCGAATCGCGTGACGCCCGATTTGGTGATGCTGAAAGGGGCGTCCGCTCTTCCCGTCCCAGTCATGCCCGTGAGGCCATTGAGCGCGAAGTCCAGGCTGTGCGGGCCGGAGGGGTCGGTCGTGTTCGTGTTCGTCAGTTCCCACCCGCCGGTGATGGAATTGGCTGTCGTTCGCAGTGGACGGATTGATCTCAATGCCCTCGTTCCAATCCGCCCCCGTCGGGGTGATCGACAGCATGGCGCCGGTCGAGGGGGCGGGGTTGTTGATGGCGACCGTACCCGCGAGATTGGCGCCGCCGAGCAAAGCGGCGCAGTTGAAGTTGGCCATCACGGCATTGGCGTCGGCCCCTGACCACCCTGGCCTATGACGGTTATGGCCGCCTCTCGCAGATCCAGTACCCCCTCCCCACAATCGGCTCCGACGCCTCGAACCCGAGCGATTACGAAGCCTTCACCTATGACGCGCTGAGCCGCATGACCTCGAAGGTGTTTTCGGGCGGGACGAGCCAGCCCGTCTATTGGACCTATGATCTTCTCGACCGCGTCTTGTCTGAGACCACCGGGAGCGCCTCAGGGCCAGGCGTGAGCTGGACCTATGACGCCCTGGGTCGGGCCTTGAGCGAGACGGCCAATGGCCGCACCCTCACCTACGCCTACGACTCCGCCTCGAACCGCACGG
>JAKBBV010000105.1 GCA_021808285.1 Pseudomonadota bacterium
CGGGGCGGGGCGAAGGACCCGCCGCGCCCATGGACGGGTCCCAGTTCCAGGACTCAGGTCCAGGACTTGGGGACTGGCGCGTCGAATCGGCGCTCAGGAGATCAGCGACAGCTCAGCCGTGGGCGCGCGGGGCGCCGGCAGGGCCATCCTCGAGGGCCGCGCAGTCGGCGTTGCGCGAAAGATTGGGGGCAACGAAGGGCAGGACGGCGGCGAGAGGGGCCGCAAAGACGCCGAGCGCCAAGCCTGCCAGGGCCTGAGGCGCCGCCTTCACATAGTCGACGCCAATCTTCGGCGCGTCGAGGCGGCCTGTGATGGTGATGGGGGCGTCCAGGCGCGCGAAGCTGACCGCCTTGGGGCGGCCAAGCACACGCAGGTTCAATGTCTCGTCCCTGAGGTTGATCTCGCCTCCGCCGGTGACCTTCACGATATCGGTGTCGAACATCAGGCCCGAACTCGTCAGCACGCCGTCCCTGGCCGTGAACACCGCGACGCCGCAGCGTACGGGCGTATCGCTCTCTTTGCGGGTTATAAGCTGGAAGGCGGTGCGACCGAGGTCGAGGCCCAGCAGGTCCGCAAGGGTTTTCCGCACCTTCCCGCCCGTCATCACCAGGCTTACCTGGCCATCGGCGTGCGCCGCGGCGGCGCGCAGAGAGTCCCCTTTCGCTGTGAGGTCGGCGCGCGCCCAGACAGGGCCTTCGATCGCCGGCCCCCCTTTGGCGGGCGGAAGCAGGTTGGCCAGTTGTGCCTTGGTGAGGCGAAGGTCGATCGCGTTGGTCTGGACGCTCTGGCGCGCATCGATGCGAGCTGTCCCGTCCACCTGGCCCTGGGGCAGCCGCGCGCTGATCGGGTCGACGACGAGAAGGCCCCCTTGCAGGTCCACGCCCAGCCGCAGATCGCGCAAGATGAGCTTTCCCGCGTCCATTGTGTCGGCGGCGTAGGCGACGTGCGCGTCCATGGCCCGGATCCGGCTGGCGTCCAGTGAGGCGTCGGGCAGGATGCGATGCTGGGCGATGAGCCGGGCGCGCTCGACCTTCTGCCCGGCGGAGAGATCCGCAGCCGCGGCATGGCGCGACGCGCCGCCAATCACGGCGAGCAAGTCTATGAGGCGGAGTCGCTGGGAGGTCAGGCGCGCGCGGAAGACGGGACGGAGACCTCCGTCATCGACGCTGGCCGAGCCGCTCAGGTCGCTCTGTCCCAGCCTCGCGGAAACGTCCCACAGGGCGTAGATGGCCCCCGCACGGAGAAAGCTCCCGCTGAGCGCAAAGGGCGGGGTGTTGGGCAGGGCGAGTCCCGTGAGGTGATACAGATCGGCGAGGTCATCGCCCCGAATTTGCAGCGTTCCGGACAGACGAGACAGATCGAACGGCCGCCGAATCGCCGCGGCCACTTGCAAATGTGTCTTCGCCGCGTCCAACCGTGCAGCGAAATCGTAGGGCTTCCTCGGGTCGATGTTGAGGAGCGCGCCGCCTGACACGCGCAGGCTGAAGGGCGAGCGGTTGTAGGTCCCCGCGCCCTGGAGCGTAAAGCCGGTCTGTTCCACGGCTCCGCCTTCCTGAGACGACATGACGCCGGCGAAGACGACGCCGCGTCGCACGTCCACATAGCTCAGCCTTCCCTCCCGGATAACCAGGTTGGCGATGGCGGGAGCGGCGCCGCCTCCCGTGGGAAAATCCCAGTTCGTCCGGCCATTGGCGTCGCGCCGAAGGTCGATCTGGGGATCGTCCACCTCGACCTCGGGCAGAATCAGCCGACCGCCGAAGATGAAAGGCAGGACCTTCACACGCAGGGTCAGCCGCGCCACGCTGGCCAATGGCGTGGGCCCGGCCCAGCGCGGCCCCCCGACGACCAGACCCTCCACCGAGACCCTCGGCGTCAAGGACTCGAGCTTGACCTTCAGGTCGCCGTGGATCGCGACCGGACGCTGAATCCTCGCTGAAATCAGCCCCGCCAGAGGCCCCCGCAGCCAGTTCCACTGAAAGACCATGACGGCGAGGCCGATGGCCAGGCCTAAGGCGACGCAGCCGGAAGCGAACCAGGGCCAGATGCGGCGTCGTGAACGGGACTTTGGGGGATTGCGCAGCAGACCGGCTCGTGGGCGGCGCGCGCCTTAGGCGGCGCGCTCTTCTCATACGCATGAGCCCGGCCTTGGGTTGCGCAGGACCGGCGCTGGCGGCCACGGCGCACCGACGCTCAGGTCGCGGCAGGGCCTGGATTGACCCAGCGGCGGCGCCTGGCAAGGCGTGGAGAGAGTCCTAAGTCAAGAGACCGCCCGGGTTCACGATGCCGTGGAGCCAGCCGAACAAGGCGGGGATCAGATAACGTCGGGCGCCTTCCACGACCACCATGAAGATAAACGGTGAGAAGTCGATGCCGCCCATCGCCGGAACCACCCGCTGGATGGGCCGCAAAATGGGCCGGGTCAGACGGTCGAGCCCATTGGCCAAGCGGTACACCGTCGCGTTCCGCAAGTTGATGACATCAAAGGCCACAAGCCAGGACAAAATCACATTGGCGATCACGATCCAGACCGCGACCTCCAGCACCACGGCCAGAAGGTACTCGGTGAAAGAGAGAATGGCGTCCATGGACCCTCGCGCGGCGCTCCGGGAGCCCCAAGTCCTATCGGCGGCCCTTGTCCCTGACAAGGCGATGTCGTCAGAGCCCGCGCCCGAGCCCCTCAA
>JAKBBV010000062.1 GCA_021808285.1 Pseudomonadota bacterium
TCTCCACGGTCATCCAGCCGCCATGCATCTCGATCAGACGCCGCGCCATGGCGAGGCCGAGACGGGCCGGGCCGCCGTTCTCGCCGCCCGGTCGCTCGAAGATGCGGGCCTGCACATCGTAGGGGATCGGTGCGCGCGTATCGGTCACGCTGAGCTTGGCCTCGCCCGACTCATGCCTCGCGGACAGACGGACCGCGCCCCCGGGCGGCGTCTGATCGAGCGCCGCAAGCACCAGGCGGTCGAGGGCCGTTTTCAGTTTGGCGCGGTCGCCGCGGATCCTGCCGGCGGGCTCAAGGGAGGCGCGGCCGAGCTGAAGGCCGAGGGCGGCGGCGCGAGGCGCCCTCTCCAGGATCACCGTGTCGAGCAGAGGATCGAGGTCCAGGGTCTCCAGGTTGAGGCCGACCTCACCGGCGTCGAGGTCGGCGAGATCGAGGATGTCGTCGACCGCCTGAGCCAGGTTGTCGGCCGCGATCTGGACCCCGGTCAGCCGTCGCCGTCCCCGCTCCGTGAGCGCCTCCTCGTCAAGGGCGATGAGCTCGGAGAATCCCAGGATGGTGGTCAGTG
Source organism: Pseudomonadota bacterium (assembly GCA_021808285.1). Taxonomy (GTDB): domain Bacteria; phylum Pseudomonadota; class Alphaproteobacteria; order Caulobacterales; family Caulobacteraceae; genus Acaudatibacter. The sequence continues at coordinate 565 of JAKBBV010000062.1, forward strand.
GTGTGCGCAGTTCCTGCGACACGGCGGCGACGAACTCCTGCTTCAGGCGTTCGGTCTCGGCCAGGGCCGCCTTCTGTTCCGCCAGGGCCGCCTCGATACGCCGCGCGTCGGTGACATCGGTGAACCCCACGAGGGTCGCGCCATCGGGCAGGGGGCGGGACTGCCAGGCAAGACGCCGCCCCTCCCCCGTCACCGCCTCGCCCTGAGCGGGGCTGCGCACCATGGGGTCCGGATCGGTGATGCGGATCTTGAGGTCCCGCCAGAACTGCAGGTCATGGATCTGTGCGGCCCAGACCTCCACCAGGGCGTCGAAGGGGGGGGCGTTGAGAAGCGCCTCGGCCTGGAGACGCCACAGCTTCGCGAAGGCCTCGTTGTGAAGCCGCAACCGTGCGTCCGCTCCGAACACGGCCACCGCGTCGGTCAGCTTGTCGAGGGTCGCCTGGTGAACCTGGAGCAGCTGGTTGAAGCGCGCGGCCGCCTGCAGTCCGTCGGTCAGGTCGGTGAAAACCAGGAAGAGCCCCCCGTCGGGGTGCGGGGCGCCGGCTGCGCGAAACGTCCGCCCGTCCGGCAGTCGCCACAGGCCTTCCGAGGGCTCGGAGCGCTCGTGCCGCGCCAGTTCGCGTGATTTGAAGGCGGCATAATCCTCGCCGTGCGGCAGACGCCGCTCCCGTCTCAGCCGGTCGAGCCACTCGCCGTGGGTGGGGCGATCCTGCAGCCAGGCGGCGGGCGCGCCCCAGAGCTCGGCGAAGGCCCCATTATAGAGCACCAGCCGCCGCTCGGCGTCGAACAGCGCGACCGCGTCGTCGATTTGACCGAGGACCAGGCGCAGGGCGGCGTCGCGGCGTCGCTCGGTCCGCTCGGCCTGAGCCTGATCGGTGATGTCGGAGGCCCACACCAGCACCGTTCCCGACCCAAGGGGCTCGAACCGGAACTTCACCGTTCTGGCGCGTCCGTCGCGCGTGTCATGGCGCACCATCTCCGCAGCCTCCCCCGCGTGGAGAGCCGCGAGAGCGTCCCGGTCGGCCCCGGGATCCAGGGTCAGGCCCTGTCGCCGGGCCTGGTCGCTGGACTCGACGCCAAGGGCGGACAAATAGGTCGGACTGGCGCCCTCGAGCCCGCCATCGGCATTCAGCGCCCAGGCCAGGCCCGGATAGGTCGCCAGGACGCGCCGAAGCCCGGGGCCATCACCATCCGAGGGCGGGACCAGTTCGAGCTTGAGAAAGGCCAGGGCGCCCGCGGTGCGTCCCTCCACGCGCACAGGGCGAGGGCCAGGCAGGTCCAGGATGAACGGCGCCCCGGTCTCGACCAGGGCCCGCAGAGGCTCTTCGCCGTCCCCGTCCTTCAGGCGCGCCAGAATCTCTCCGGGCGCCGAGGCTTTCGCCCCCAGGGCCGCAGCGAGCTTCGACAGGGCGCCGCCGCCGCCGGCCAGGGTGACAATGTCTCCATCAAGGGCCAGGATCACCGAGTCGAAGACGCCAAACCCGGCGTCCGACCACGTCGCCGATGCGGACGATGGCCGCCGGCTGCCGGGCGCCGCGCCCTCGCGCGGGGCTCTGTGCTCCGCCTCAGTCATGCGGGGCTTTTGGGGGCTTGCGGCCATACGGGGCATGGGTTGAGACTCACGACGAGCATCCTGCTCGCACACTGAGGTCTGGAGAAGACCGGACAAGGGGAGGAACGACGATGCTGCATGACCATATCCTGGTGTCTATCGTCAGTCTGTTGGCGCTGCTTCTGTATTTCGTCATGGGGCTGCGGGTCGGGCAGGCGCGGGCGAAGTATGGCGTCGCGGCGCCCGCCACCACCGGCAATCCAGACTTCGAGCGCCATTTCCGGGTTCAGGCCAACACTCTCGAATGGCTGCCCCTTTTTCTCGTTCCCCTGTGGCTGTTCGCTCTGTCGTGGAGCGACGTGGTCGCCGCCGGGATCGGCCTGGTCTGGATCGTGGGGCGCGCTCTCTACATGACCGGCTACGCCAAGGCGGCGGAAGCGCGGGAGATGGGCTTCGTGGTGCAGGCCCTGGCCACAGGGGTCCTGCTGTTCGGCGCCTTGGGGCGTCTGATCTGGGTCGCCGTCGCCGGGGGGTGACGGCGTCGCCACGCGCCTCCGAGGCGCCTTGCAAACGCCGCCGTTACCGACGATCTATTCCAGAAGGGAAGGGCTTTCGGCTTTTGGGGCGAAGGCTGCGTGGGACGATCCATCAACCGCGCACGAGGCGTGCGCCCGGAAGTCGAGACAAAACCTTGAACAGCATGACAAGGAGCTCGGTCGCCCTCCTCGCGGCGGCCGGTCTGGCCATCGGCCTCGCCGGATGCGAGACCGCGACGCCCTATCAGCCCCTCAGGGCCCACAGTCAGGTCTATGGCGGCTTTAGCGACGAGCGCCTCGACGCGGACCACTATCGGGTCAGCTTCGCCGGGAACAGCGTGACCTCGCGCTCCACCGTCGAGAATTACCTGCTCTATCGCGCCGCCGATGTCACGGTGAAGGCGGGCTATGACTGGTTCGAGACCGTGGACCACCACACCGACAAGGAACAGTCCACCTATACCGACTCCATGGGCCCGGACATGGGACCCTGGGGATACGGGGCCTTCGATCCCTACTGGAATGTCTGGGGGCCGGGCATGGGCTGGAGCGGCTTCTGGGGAGGGCCCTATTGGGACCCCTCGTTTGTGACCACGACAATCCAGCGATACCAGGCGACAGCGACCATCCGGATGGGCCACGGACCCAAGCCGGCGGACAATCCGCGCGCCTTCAACGCCCGCGAGGTGCTGACCAACCTCGGGCCCCACATCGTGCGGCCAAAGTGATCCGCGAGGGATTGGGGTTTACCGCATAGGGGCGGGGAGGGGGTGCGCCCTCCCCGTTCTGCTTTTTGGCCCGTTCTGCTTCTTAGGCGGCGCCGCCTCAGCGCGGCGCCATGCGGATCGCGCCGTCCAGGCGCACATCCTCGCCGTTGAAATAGCCGTTGGTGATCATGGTCAGGGCGAGCTGGGCATATTCCTCGGCCTGGCCCAGGCGCTTGGGGAAGGGAACGGAGGCGGCCAGGGCTTCCTTGACCTGGGGCGGGGCGGCGTTCATCAGCGGGGTGTTGAAGATGCCGGGCAGAATGGTGTTCACCCGGATATTCTCGTTCGACAGGTCCCGGGCGATGGGCAGGGTCATCCCGACCACCCCGCCCTTGGAGGCCGAATAGGCCGCCTGGCCGATCTGTCCGTCCTCGGCCGCCACGGAGGCGGTATTGACGATGGCGCCGCGGTCCCCGTCCGGCAGCGGGTCCAGGGTCAGCATGCCCGCGGCGCTCTTGGCGATGCAGCGGAAGGTGCCGATCAGATTGATCTGGATGATCAGGTTGAACAGATTAAGCGGGAAGCTCTTGATCTCGCCGGTATTGCGGTCGCGGCTGGCGGTCTTGATGGCGTTGCCGGTCCCCGCGCAATTGACCAGGATCCGCTCCTGCCCATGGGCCGCGCGGGCCTTGGCGAAGGCCTCGTCGACCTCCTCGTCCGAGGTGACGTTGCACTTGCAATAGACGCCGCCGATCTCGGCCGCCACGGCCTCGCCCTTGGCCTCGTTCATGTCGAAGATGGCGACCTTGACGCCGTGGCCGGCCAGCGCCCGGGCCGTCGCCTCGCCCAGTCCCGAAGCGCCGCCGGTGACCACCGCGGCGATGGAGGAATCCAGTTTCATCTTGTCCTGTCCTTGATCTTGAATGGCGCAACGGCGCCGCAAGAGAGCCCTGTTCTAGCGATATCCCGCGACGCCCAAAAGCGTCACGCAGCGTCAATCCCGCCGGCCGCGGTCCAAGGTCGGGTCCAGATGTCGAGATCCGCTTCGGCGCCGATGAGAGCGAGGCCCGAGGCGATCGAAACCAGTTCCGCCCCGCCCTCGACCCTCGCTTCGCCGAATCGGGCGGTGAACAGCCGCCGGACGGCCGGGGTGAAGGACGAGCCTCCGGTCAGGAACACGCGGTCGATCTCGTCCGCCGGAAGTCGGGCGCGTCCGAGCGCCGTGGAGACGGCCGCGTCCATGGCCGCAAGTTCAGGAGCGATCCAGGTCTCGAAGTCGTCGCGATCCACGTCGCAGGCAAAGCGGACGTTCCCGACATCAAAGGTGAATCTCGCCAGGTTCGCCGCCGACAGGTCCTCTTTGAGGCGCGAGACCGCCTGATAGAGGCGATAGCCGTGATTGTTCTCGATGATCTCCACCAGAGCTTTGATCCGGTCCGGCTCCAGCGCGTCGCGAACAAGCCGACGGATTTCCGCCATATCGCGCGAGGACCGCAGAAGGGCCAGCTACTCCCACCGCGCGAAGGCGGCGTAGTAACGATTGGGAACCGGCAGGGTGCGCCCGAAGGCGCGATAGGCCGATCCCTTCCCGAGCCGCGGCGAGACCAGGTTGTCGATGATCCGGTAGTCGAACGCATCTCCGGCGAGGCCAACGCCCGCATGGCCCAGAGCCTGGGCGTGCAGGCGCCCCGCGCGGCGCGAAAACCGCATCACCGAAAAGTCGCTGGTGCCGCCGCCGAAGTCACCGACGAGAACGGTGGCGTCCTTCGTCAGGCGGCGCGCGAAGAAGAAAGCGGCGGCCACCGGCTCATAGGCGTAACGGACGTCCTTGGCCCCCAGCCGGCGGAGCGCGGCGTCGTATCGGGCCAGGGCCAGGGCGTCGTCCGCGCGAGCCCCGGCGAAACTCACCGGTCGTCCGACAATCCAGAGACCGCCATCGCCCATCAGGCTGGCGTCGGCCTGAGCGCTCACCTGCAGAAGATAGGCGGAAAGCAGGTCTTCGAAGACATAGCGGCGTCCCAGGACCCGCGTCTCCTGAAACAGCGGGCTCGCGGCGTAGGTTTTGAAGGACTGTATGAGGCGGGTCTCTAACGGGTCCTCAAGATAGGCCTCGATGGCCCAGGAGCCGCCGGCCAGGATCCTCCGCCCGGACTCCTGAGGATCGGCATGGAAGCTCAAGGCCGAGCGCACGGTGGTCTCGGCGGCGTCCGGGCCCGCGAAACTCACCAGCTGCGCGCCGTCGCCGGCCAGGCGCGCCGCCACGGTGTTGGTCGTGCCGAAGTCGAGGCCGATGATCGGCGGGCGACCGCCGGCGGCGCTCATCTCAACGACGGCCCGCCGCGCCCTCATAGGCCGCCATCTGGGCCATCATGAGAATCCGTGAGACCGAGGCCCCCAGGGGACAGATCTGCACCGGACGCGACAGGCCCATCAGCACCGGACCCACCACGGTGGCCGCGCCAAGGGTCTGGACCAGCTTTGTGGAGATTGAAGCCGAGTGGATCGCCGGCATGATCAGCACATTGGCCGGCTGAGTGAGACGCATGAAGGGATAGGCGTCGCGCGCCGCCGGATCGAGCGCCAGATCGGGCGGCATCTCGCCTTCGTACTCGAACCCCACATGGCCCATCGCATCGAGCTTGGCGACAGCCGCGCGAACCTTCTCCGACCGATCGCCCTGCGGTTCGCCAAACGAGGAATAGGACATGAAGGCGACCCGGGGCTCATAACCCAGCTCGCGCACCGTCTGCGCCGTCTGGCGCGCGATTTCCACCAGGTCGTCGGTGTCGGGCATCTCGGTCACATTGGTGTCGGCGATGAACACGGTCTGGCCCTTGGCCAGGACAATGGACATGCCCATGACCCGGCCCGTGGGCGCCGGATCGATCACCCGCATCACCTCCTCCAGCGCCTGATTGAAGGTTCGCGTCACACCCGTGACCATGCCATCGGCGTAGCCGAGCGCCACCAGGCTGGCGGCGAAGGTGTTGCGGTCCTGGTGGATCAGGCGCTGGACGTCGCGCCGCAGATAACCGAGCCGCTGCAGGCGGCCGTAAACGAACTCCACGAACTCCGCATTGTGCTTCGACAGCCGGGCGTTGATGACCTCAAGCTGGACCTCCTTGGGGTCCAGGCCGGCCAGGATCATGTTCTCGCGCACCAGCTCCTCGCGCCCGACCAGGACGGCGGTTCCCAGGCCCTGGCTCTGAAAGGCGAAGGCGGCGCGAATCACCGATGGCTCCTCGCCCTCGGCGAACACGATCCGCTTGCGCGGTGCGGCGGTGACCGCGCTGGAGATCTTCTGCAGGAATCCGGCCGTGGGATCGAGCCGTCGCGCCAGACTCTCGCGATAGGCGTCCATGTCCTCGATCGGCCTGCGCGCCACGCCCGTCGCCATGGCCGCCTGGGCGACGAAGGGGGGGATATAGTGGATCAGTCTGGGATCGAACGGCGCGGGAATGATATATTCCGGGCCGAACTTGAGCTGCCGGCCGTGATAGGCGGCGGCGACCTCGTCGGGCACATCCTCGCGGGCCAGGGCGGCCAGGGCGCGGGCGCAGGCGATCTTCATTTCGAGGTTCACCCGGCGGGCGCGCACGTCCAGGGCCCCGCGGAAGATATAGGGAAAGCCCAGCACGTTGTTGACCTGGTTGGGATAGTCGGACCTGCCGGTGGCGACGATGGCGTCCGGACGCACCGCATGCACCTCCTCGGGTCGGATCTCCGGATCGGGATTGGCCATGGCGAAGATGATCGGCTTGTCGGCCATGGTCCTGACCATGTCCTGGGTCAGCGCGCCCTTGACCGAGAGGCCGAGAAAGACGTCCGCGCCGGCGACCGCGTCGGCCAGACTGCGCGCGGGAGTGTCCACGGCCAGGGCCGATTTCCATTGATTCATGTTCTTCTGGCGGCCGCGATAGATGACCCCGGTGTTGTCGACCGCGATGCAGTTCTCGGCCCTCGCCCCCATGGCCTTGATCAGTTCGACCGAGGCGACGCCCGCGGCTCCCGCGCCGCAAAGCACGACCTTGATGTCGCGAAAGTCGCGCCCGGTGATGGCGCAGGCGTTGATCAGACCGGCGGCCGAGATGATGGCGGTGCCGTGCTGGTCGTCGTGGAACACCGGGATATCCAGCAGTTCCTGCAGCTCGGTCTCGATTCGGAAGCACTCGGGGCTCTTGATGTCCTCCAGATTGATGCCGCCGAAGGTCGGGCCGATATTCTTGACCACGGTGATGATCTCATCCGGGTCGCGGGAGGTCACCTCGATATCCACCGAGTCCACGTCGGCGAAGCGCTTGAAGAGGACGGATTTGCCTTCCATCACCGGCTTGGCGGCCAGCGCTCCCAGATCGCCCAGGCCCAATATGGCGGTGCCGTTGGAGATCACGGCCACCAGATTGCCCTTGGAGGTATAGTCGTAGGCGAGGTCCGGGTCCTCGGCGATGGCCAGGACCGGGACGGCCACGCCCGGCGAATAGGCAAGCGAGAGATCGCGCTGGGTGGCCATGGGCTTGGTCGGGACGATCGCGATTTTGCCTGGCGTCGGATAGCGATGGAAGGCGAGCGCCTCCTCGTCGGTGAAGGTCTGCATTTCGGCGTCGCTCATGACGAGGTCTCCCTGGTGTGTCCCTTTTGCGTCGAACCGCTCGGCGAGCCCACGACGCACTCGAGAACATGAAGCCGTAGCGCGAATCGGCGTCTAGGCGATTCGGCGTCCGCGCTGCGTGCTCTTGAGCCCCCCGCGAGAGTTCGCGGGAGGGCCTGCATAGCGCAGGGCGCCCGCGCGTGCGACATGTGACGCACGACAACTTTCGGCGCCCAGACCGCGCGCCGGTTCATGCGAGGAGTTCGGGTGACATGCTGAGGATTGGCGTCTCCGGGGCTCTGGGGCGGATGGGCCGCGAGATCGAGGCGGCTCTGGGAGAGCGCGACGACATGCACCTGGCCGCGCGCATCGCCCGCCCCGGCGCCGTCGAGGCCCCGATCCACCCGCTCCCGCTGGATGATCCCGAGGCCGCTCTGGGGCGCTGTGAGGTGGTCATCGATGTCTCGACCGCGAGCGCGGCGGTGCGCCTGGCGCGTCTGGCGGCGCGGCGCGGCGGCCCGGCGCTGGTCATCGGCGCCACCGGCTTCACGGCCGACGAGGAGGACGAGATCGCGCAGGCCGCGCGCGCGGTCGCCATCCTCAAGTCGGGCAACTTCTCTCTGGGCGCGGCGCTCCTGGCGAGGCTGGTGGAGACAGCGGCGGCGAGCCTGGGGCCTAAGGATTGGGACATCGAGATCGTCGAGGCGCACCACCGGCGCAAACGCGACGCCCCCTCGGGCACCGCCCTGCAACTTGGCGCCGCGGCGGGACGCGGGCGCGGTGAGGACCAGCCGACGCTCGCCCGGCGTCACGGCGTCACCGGCGTGAGACCGGTGGGCGGGATCGGCTATGCCGTGGTGCGCGGCGGCGGCCTGATCGGCGAACACAGCGTCGTCTTCGCCGCCGAGGACGAGATTCTCACCCTGTCTCACTCCGCCCGGGATCGCCGTGTTTTCGCCCGCGGGGCCCTGGCGGCCGCCGCCTTCCTCGTCGGGGCTGAACCGGGGCTCTACGCCATGAGCGATGTGGTCGCGGCCCTGGCCCATTAGACTCCCGCTGTCGCGCGTCGGGTGATCGGCCGGGCGGTGTTCATCGGCTCGGACGCCCCGCCCTTGGGGCGACCCGCGCGAACCGAAGGTCAGGCGATGCCGGTGGAGCCGAAACCGCTCTGGCCGCGCGAGGTTTCATCGAGGTCCTCGACTTCCCGCCACGTCGCCTGAACCACCGGCGCGATCACCAGTTGGGCGATGCGGTCGCCCCTGCGGATCACAAACGGGGCCTGGCCATGGTTCATGAGGATGACCTTGATCTCCCCGCGATAGTCGCTGTCCACCGTGCCCGGCGAATTGAGGGGCGCTACACCGGATTTCAGGGCTAGGCCGGACCTGGCCCGAACCTGGGCCTCAAAGCCTTCGGGCAGGGCGATACACAGACCGGTGGGCGCCGCCGCGCGCTCCCCAGGCCCCAGGATGAGGGGCGAGTCCTCCGGCACCGCCGCACGCAGATCCATGCCCGCCGCGCCAGGGGTCTCATAGGCGGGGAGCGGCAGGCCCGAAGCGTGGGGGAGGCGGGCAAGGCGTATGTTCTGGCTCATGGCTCAGGCTCTTCGGTCAGGGCCGCGGCCATACGCGCCGCCAGCCGTCGCGCCACCTCGACCTTGGGCAGGCTAGGCCAGCGCTCCATACCCTGAGCGTCGGCGATGACCACACGATTGGCGTCGCCGCCCATGATTCCGGGCTGGCTGACATCATTGCCGACGATCCAGTCACAGCCCTTGCGGGCGCGCTTGGCCGCCATATTGGTCTCCAACGCCTCGGTCTCGGCGGCGAAGCCGATCACCAGGCGGGGTCTCTGCGGACCAGGTGCGGACAGGGCGGCGAGAATGTCGGGCGTCTGAACCAGGCGAAGACTTGGGGCCTCCTGATCGGGCGCCTTTTTGAGTTTGGACCTAGCGGGAGCGTGCGGCCGCCAGTCCGATACCGCCGCCACGCATACGGCGAGGTCGGCGGGCAGAGCGCTCCGACAGGCGCCGAGCATCTCCTCGGCCGTCTCCACCTCGAGGCGGACCACGCCGGGAGGCGCGGCGAGGGCGGTGGGGCCGGAGACCAGTGTGACCTCCGCGCCCAGGGCCTGCAGGGCGGCGGCCAGGGCATAGCCCTGCTTGCCGCTCGACCGGTTGGTCAGGACGCGGACAGGATCGATCGGCTCGGCGGTCGGACCCGCGGTGACGATGGCCTTTCGTCCGGCGAGAGGCCCGGCGGCGCGATCGAGAAGGCTCTGGATCGCCGCGAAGATGGCGGCCGGCTCGGCCATCCGCCCGGGACCGAACTCGCCGCAGGCCATGGCGCCGTCATCGGGGCCGACGAAGCGGACGCCATCCTCCAGGAGGCGCGCGGCGTTGCGCTGGGTGGCCGGGTGAAGCCACATGCGCACATTCATCGCCGGCGCCATGAGCACCGGCTTGTCGGTCGCCAGAAGCAGGGTCGAGGCGAGATCGTCAGCGAGGCCGTGGCGCGCCTTGGCCATGAGGTCGGCGGTGGCCGGCGCGACAACCACGAGGTCAGCGCTGCGCGACAGCTCGATATGACCCATGCGCGCCTCTTCGGTCAGAGACAGAAGTTCGCTCCTCACCGGCGTCTCGGCCAGGGCGGCGAGGCTGAGCGGGGTGACGAAATGGGCCCCGGCGGAGGTCAGAACCGGCTGCACCTCGATCGACGCCTTGCGCAGGAGGCGGACGAGTTCGAGCGCCTTATAGGCCGCAATGCCTCCGCCGACGACGAGCAATATGCGGCTCTGGCTCACGGCGTCCGGGCCTCCGATCTCTGCGACGCGCACATAGTCTCAACTGAGGGGACTCGACAACCGGCCGAAAAAAGTTCTTATTTTGTTCGCATCAATCTTCTTCGAGCTTTGGGAGGCGGAAAATGACGGGTTTGCAGAGATGGGCGGCGAGCGCCGCCGTGCTTCTGGCGTTGGGGGCTTGCAGCGGAAAGACCTCGGCGGTCGCCCGCCAGGGGGCGTCCGCGGATGTGACGACGGCGACCACAGCGTCTGGCCTCGGCTCTGGGGCGACGGCTACGGATCCCCGGGACCAGCCGGTCCCGTTGTTCGAGGGCAAACCGATGTGGGCCGCCAATCGCAAGCACACCGCTGAGGAGAACGCCCAGTATCAGTTCGCCAAGAACGGCGCACAGTTCGGGGCCTCGAGCGAGAGCCAGTATGTGGCCGACGCCCACGCCTTCGTCGATAAGCCGCCTCGCGGCGTGGAAGAGATCGACCGTCCCAACGGCGACAGGATTCTCTACGACCCCAAGACCAATGTGTTCGCGGTGGAGACCCGCAACGGGGCCCCGCGCACCCTGTTCAAGCCCAAGGACGGCGCCGCCTATTGGGACCAGCAGAAGACCCGCGAGGCCAAGCGGGCCAAGACGACCTCCGAGTCGGATCAGGGCGCGGGGTAGAGGGCCCGGCCGTCCCAGGTCAGGGCGGCGGCGTCGGGGATGGGGCAGCGGGTCTCCGCGGCGCGGGGGGAGCCTCCGCCGCGAGCGTCTCCAGGACCCGCCGCGCCGCCGCCGCCAGGTCGAGAAGGCGCTGCGTCGGCGAGAGGGCGTTGGACATCCAGCGTCGGACCACGGGCTCGGCGGCGGTCCAGATATCCAGCTCCGGATCGAGCCGGCGACCAACCCCCTCCACGGTGACCATGGTCTTCTGCAGCAGAACAAGCTCGGGCCTCAGCCGCATGTCGAACAGGGCCGTGATGTCGAACAGCTGAGTGAGCAGCCGGCTCATGGAGACCTCTGCGGCGCGACGCCCAAAGACGGGCTCTCCCACCGCGCGCAGGGCCTGGGCGAAGGCCGCCCGGCCATGTTCGGCGGGGACGTAGCCGGCGGCGAAATGCACCTCAGCCACACGGGCATAGTCGCGGCGGATGAACCCCCACAGGATCTCCGCCAGATAGCGTCGCTCTTCCAGCCCCAGACGCCCGACGATGCCGAAATCCACGGCCACCAGACGGTGATGGGCGTCCACGAACAGGTTTCCCTCATGCAGATCGGCGTGGAAGACGCCGTGATCGAGCGCCTGGGTGAGGAACCCGCGGATCAGCTGGCGCGCCAGGCGTGGGCGGTCGGCCCCCAGGGTGTCGAGGGTCTGAGAATCGGAGAGCGGTCGTCCGCCCGCCCAGTCCAGGGTCAGGACCCGCCGGGCGACACCCTCCCAGATCACCCCAGGCGCCGACATATAGCCGTCCGCCGCCATGGCCTGGCCAAGCTCGTCCGCGCCCGCCGCTTCGAAGCGCAGGTCCAGCTCCAGCTGCAAGGCGCGGGCGACCGTCTCGGCAAAGGCCAGGGGCTCCAGCCGCTCCAGGGCGGGCGCATGTTTGAGCGCGAAGCGGGCCGCCAGTCGCAGGGCGCGGATGTCGGCGGCGACCGCCTGCTCGACGCCGGGCCGGAGCACCTTCACGGCGACCTCCTTGCCCCCCCGCCAGCGCGCCGGATGCACCTGGGCCAGGGAGGCGGCGGCCACGGCGTCCTCGAACCGTTCGAACAGCGCGTCCACGGGCCGGCCCAGCCCGGCCTCGACCTCGCGCCGGGCGATCGCGGTGGGAAATGGGGCGAGGCGATCCTTCAGGCGGGATAGGTCCTCGGCGAAGGCGGGGCCGAAGATATCCGCCCGGGTGGAGAGAAACTGGCCCAGCTTGATGGCGACCGGGCCCTCGCGCTCCAGGGCGGCGGCGAGGCGCTGACCCGGACGGCCCTGGCGGGCGGCCCTGCCGCCCAGGATGCGCCCCACGGCCGCCAGGAGCCGCAGACCGATGGGCGTCCCGCGGACCTCGATCTCGCGCGGCAGGAGAGCGTCGTTCCGCAACAGCCGCCACAGCGAACCGGCCAGTCTCAGATGATCCGCCAGGTCCCCCATGCGCGCCTAGTGGGCCCACCCATGATGCAAGGCGCAGATCCCGCCCGTGAAATTGGTCACGCTGACCCTGGCGAAACCCGCGGCCCGCATCAGGGACGCCAGCCGGGCCTGGTCCGGGAACCGCCGGATGCTCTCGACCAGATAGGCATAGGAGTCCCGGTCGCCCGCCACCATCTGGCCGATGCGCGGAATGACCGCGAAGGAATAGGCGTCATAGAGGCGCCGGACTGCCGCAGCCGTGGGGCGCGAGAACTCCAGGCACAGGAACCTTCCGCCGGGCTTGAGGACCCGCCGCGCCTCGGCAAGGGCCGTCTCGATCTGGGTCACGTTCCTGAGGCCGAAGGAAATGGAATAGGCATCGGCGCAGGCGTCAGGCAGGGGAAGGGCCTGGGCGTCGCCCACCGCCCAGGCGACCTCCGGAATATGGCCGCGTCCCCGGCCCGCTCCAACCATGTTTTCGTTGTAGTCGACCACGAGGATCCGCGCCGCTTCCCCGCCGCGGCGGCCCCGCGCTGCGCGAGCCAGGCGCGCATAGCGGCCGGCCATGTCGCCGGTTCCCCCGGCGCAGTCGATCACCGTCTCGCCGGGCTGCGGATTCAGACGCGCCGCGGCCGCGTCCTTCCACAGGCGATGGACGCCTCCGCTCATGAGGTCGTTCATGAGATCATAGCGGCTGGCGACGTTGTCGAAGACCGCGCGCACGAGGGCGGGCTTTTCCCGAGGATCCACGTCCCTTGCCCCGAAGCTGGCCGTCTTGACGTTCACGAGAGCTCCTGCCGCGCGCCGCGATCCTGCCGCGAAATCAGGTCTTCTAGGCCGTCGAGGCCGCCGCGCCAAATCCCGGACCGCCCCGCGAGGCTTCCAGGGGCGCCGTGTCCGCGCTCAGACAGATGTGAGACGGCCGCTTGAGTGAGGGGTGGGGGTCTCTGAAGCTTGGGTTTGCCGACTCAAGGTTTCAGGAGACCCCCGATGCAGGTGTTTG
>JAKBBV010000063.1 GCA_021808285.1 Pseudomonadota bacterium
GCGGGCCGCGTCCGCCTTGGTCAGGTCGTTTGCGACCCTCTTGCCGAGAAGCGGGCGCACGTGTCGGTTGAGGTTGGAGGCGTCGATTGCCCAGGTGCTTTCGCGCTTGGCGGGTTTCGTCGCCGGCCCATCCGTCAAATAGGCGTCGATCAGCGCCGCGACCGTCAGGGCCTCCCTGGCGGCCCGCTTCTCCCGGTTAGGGTCGTCGCCTTCCCTGGCCCTGCGAAGGGCGTCAGCGGCTTTCGCGCGCGCCTCCTCAGGGGTGAGAGAGTCGCCGTGCGCGCCGATGGTGTGGATGCGCTGGCGTCCCGCCGCGCGGCATTTGACGCCATAGACCTTCCTGCCGGTCGAATAGACCCGGAGAAAGAAGCCCTTCAGCTCTGTATCCCAAAGCCAATCCTCGCCTTCGGCGGGCGGCTTCGCCGCGTCCACCGTGCGCTTGCTGATCTTCGCCGCTTGACCCGCCATGGCCGCTCTCCCTGGTATCGCGATGAAATCCGATACCAAATCGATACCACTTTACAGGCAACCGAGGGAAGCGCCCGGAAACGCGCGGCAATCGTTGCCGGATTAAATGGCATTGATTTCAGGTATTTATGAATGTCTCGGCAACCGGAGGAAACCCCCGGAAATCGCCCACCGCCACGTTGACATCGTAGGGGTCGCTGGTTCGATCCCAGCCGCGTCCACCATTTTTCCTCTCATGTATAGGTGACCACCAGGTAGCAGTGGGCCGGGGCGGGCCCGTCGTTGCGAATGCGGTGGTCGGTGTCGGCGGGGTAATGGGCGGTATCGCCCGGCGTCAGGCGGCGGATCGCGCGATTGACCTCCACCTCCACCTCGCCTTGGGCCACCGTGAGCAGCTCACGCGCGCCGCGGTGGTGGGGCTGGCTATCGAGGCTGGCGCCGGGCTCGAGGCGCAGTTCGTAGAATTCCAGATCCTTCTCCGTGCGCAGTTGCGAAAGGGTGCGCAGACGGCACCCATCGCTGTCGCGGTAGAGGCTCTTGGCGTCGTCGCGCGCCACCACCTCGATCAGGGGCCCGCCCCAGCTATCGCCCACCAACTCGGCGATCGGCACGCCCAGTCCCTCGGCGATGCGGAAGGACATGGCGAGCGTCGGATTGGCCTCCCCGCGCTCCACCTGGGAGAGCATGGAGCGGCTCACGCCGGTGACCAGAGAGGCCTGCTCCAGCGTCAGCTTGCGCGCCTTGCGGATCGTCGCCACCCGCCGCGCGAACTCGCGATTGACCGCCTTGTCAGACATAAGTGAACCCGTCTTGCGAGGTTTGAAAATCCACTATATCGACGATGATCCGGCATACAAGATGAGGCGGTTCCATGAAGGCGTTGGTCAAGGCGAAGGCTGAGCCGGGTCTTTGGGAGGAAGAGGTCGCCAAGCCCGCTCCGGGCATCAACGACGTGCTGATCCGCGTAAAGCGCACGGCGATCTGCGGCACCGACATGCACATCTGGCGCTGGGACGAATGGGCGCAGAAGACCATCCCCACACCCATGATCGTCGGTCACGAATTCGTCGGCGAGATCGTTGAGACGGGCGCCAATGTGCGCGGCTTTTCGCCGGGCCAGATCGTCTCGGGCGAGGGCCACGTGGTCTGCGGCCATTGTCGCAACTGCATGGCCGGCCGGCGCCACCTGTGCGCCCATTCCGAGGGCATCGGCGTCAACCGCCCTGGCGCATTCGCCGAATATATGGTTCTGCCCGCCGCCAACGTCTGGCTGCATCATCAGGGTATCGATCTCGACGTCGCCTCCCTTTTCGATCCGTTCGGCAATGCGGTTCACACGGCGCTGCAGTTCGATATCCTGGGCGAGGACGTGCTTATCACCGGCGCTGGGCCCATCGGCGCCATGGCTGCGGCCGTCTGTCGCCATGCCGGCGCGCGCCATGTGGTGATCACCGATTTGAACGATCTGCGGCTGGACCGCGCCAAGACCCTCGGCGCGACCCGCACCGTCAATATTGGACGCGAAGATCTCGCCGATGTGCAGCGCGAGCTAGGGATGTCTGAGGGCTTTGATGTGGGTCTGGAGATGTCAGGCGCCGAGGCTGGCTTCGCTTCCCTGATCGACAACATGTGCCATGGAGGCAAGGTCGCCATCCTGGGTCTTCCGGTCGGAGGCATGGCGATCGATTGGCATAAGGTGATCTTCAACATGCTGACCCTCAAGGGGGTCTATGGCCGTGAAATATTCGAGACCTGGTATAAAATGTCAGTGTTCATAGAGAGCGGCCTCGACCTGTCGCCGATCATCACCCACCGCCTGCCTGCCTCCCAATTCGCCGAAGGTTTCGAGGCGATGGACGCTGGAGCCGCCGGCAAGGTCGTCCTCAACTGGGAGGAGTGATCTGTGTCGCAGGCATTCTTCGAGCACCTCGCACGCGAGTTGGAGACCCTTCGCGCCGACGGGCTCTACAAAACCGAACGGGTCATCACCTCGCCTCAGAGCGCGCATGTGGCGCTAGGCCCTCGCCAGGTCATCAATCTCTGCGCCAACAATTATCTGGGCCTCGCCCAGCATCCTGACGTCGCGGACGCCGCCCGGAATGGCCTGGAGGTCCACGGCTATGGAATGGCCTCGGTGCGCTTCATCTGCGGCACCCAGGACCTCCATAAGACCCTGGAAGACCGGCTCTCTGCCTTTTTGGGGATGGAAGATACGATCCTCTATCCGTCCTGCTTCGATGCCAATGGCGGGCTGTTCGAGACCCTGCTCACCGAAGCGGACGCGGTCATTTCCGATGAGTTGAACCATGCCAGCATCATCGACGGCATCCGGCTCTGCAAGGCTAAGCGCTATCGCTATCGCAACAACGACATGGCCGATCTGGAGGCCCAGCTCCGGGCAGCGGACGCGGCGGGCGCGCGCTTCAAGCTCATCACTACCGACGGCGTTTTCTCCATGGACGGATATATCGCCCGTCTTGATGAGGTCTGCGCCTTGGCCGAGCGATATGGCGCCTTGGTTCATTTTGACGATTGCCACGCCACCGGCTTTGTCGGACCCAACGGGCGCGGGACGCACGAATACCGCCGCTGCATGGACCGGGTGGATATCACGACAGGCACGCTTGGAAAGGCGCTCGGCGGGGCGAGCGGCGGCTACACCAGCGCCCGCAAGGTGGTTGTCGACCTTCTGCGCCAGCGCTCCCGCCCTTACCTGTTTTCCAACAGCGTGGCCCCGCCCGTGGTCGCCGGTGCGCTCAAAGCTCTGGATCTGGCCGCCGATCCCGCGTGCCGCGATCGACTATGGCGTAACACCGTCCGCTTCCGCGAAGGCCTCAAGCGCATCGGTCTCGACATCCTCGAGGGCGAGCATCCGATCATCCCGATCATGCTCTATGACGCCCAGCGCGCGGTGCGCTTCGCGGAGCTGGCTTTGGCCGAGGGGGTCTATGTCAGCGCCTTCTCCTTTCCGGTGGTGCCCAGGGGCCGGGCGCGCATTCGCACCCAGATGTCCGCCGCACTCGGCGACGCGGATATCGAGGCGGTCCTGGCCGCCTTCGGCGCGGTCAAGGCGCGTTTGGAGGCTGAGTCCTAAGCTCCAAGGGTGGGCTGAAATTCAGAACATGGCGCTCGATGATCTCGGGCAGGGCCGCCAGAACGAGGTCCTTGCCGCAGATCGCCGACCTCTCAACCACCTCCTGCAGCAGGTCAGGGCGAAGGGCGGTCAGGGCCTGGCCTGATGTCTCCGCATGGCTCAGATGCCAGGGTTCGGGATGCATGCCGCCGCGATCATCGGCATAGGGCCGGAAGAAACCGAAGCGGGCCAGGTTGTCGTCCAGCCACAGGTGCAGGCCGTGATAGGGTCCGCCTGGACCGACCTCCTGAGGCAGGCGCTGGGGCGCATAGCCTCCGAGCGTCGCCGCCGCATCGACGACATCGATCTCGGTTCCCCAGTGATGGCGGCTGGCCCCGGGCAGGGCGGTCCAGCGCAGGATGGCCCACATGATCTGAGACGGCGTCAGGCTCGAAAAATCTCGCGGACGACCCGAACGATCGAAAAGGGGCGTCTGACCGAGGAACTTGCGGTTCCATATCCGGAGCTGCGCCTTGAAGTCGCGAAATGCGCTCAACGGCAGGAGATCGAATCCAGCCCCCGCCGCCGCACGCCTGAGGTCCATGAAAGCTGCGACCACGGCGGGCTGAGCGGCGAAGCGCGGATCGTCAATCTGCACCACATGCGTCCGGGCCCTTCCTGTGATCTCAAGGGGATCGAGCCTGATCCGCGCGGCGCTCATCGGCGCATCATCCGTCCCATTCCACCAGGATCGGGACAATGGCGGCGGTCCGTCCCAGACCGCGCAGCCGACCCCGGAGTGTTTCCGTCACCGCCTGAGCCTGCGGCAAAGCCTCGGCCAGACCGGGGCGAAGCTCCCCATAGAGATGCGAGCGCAGAAGGAAAGCCGTGGGGCTGGTCTCGCGGAATGTGTAGACAATACCCGGCTGGTCGAACAGGGTTCCGGTCTGCACCTCCTGGGTGAGCGCGAGCGAGAACGCGCCGTCCTCGCCCCCGAACCGGCGAAACACCGCGTCCTCCGGGAACCCCCCGGCGATCTCGAAGACATGGCGGCGAATGACCAAGTTCGGGGCCGTGAACTCGAAGTGGCGCCAGGCGGCGGGGAAGTCCGCGTGCTCGATATAGGCGTCCAGCGGACCCATCGGCTTCATGGCCAAGCGCACGAGATCGAGTTGCGGCAGATCGTCCAGCACCCTTTGAGCGAGGTCCAGCGCTTGTCGCTCATAGGCGTCGTCTCCGTCCAGGAAGGCCAGATAGTCGGCGTCCGACTGGGCCGCGCCCTGGTTGCGCGCGTGGCCAGGTCCGGCGTTCGCGGTCAGGGGCAGGCGCCGAACCCGCTGGGGGTGCGCCCGCGCCAGGCGCTCCGCCTCGTCCCCGGTGCCGTCCGATGAGGGATCATCGACGATGATCACATGTCGGCAAGCCGACTGCGACAGAGCGCTCTGCACCGCCAAGGCGAGCGTCCCGGCCATATCGCGCACGGCGATGACGACATCGATACGGGACGTCATTGCGTTCACGCCTCCCATTTCAGGGCAGCACCGGGCGAGGTGGCGATGGCCATACTCGTGCACAGTCATCGTGGCCCCAGGCGATGGCTGATCAGGATCAGGCCCCGGCCAGTCTCGCCCAGGTGGCGTTCCAGCACGCGCACCACTTGCGCCTCGGTGTCACTGTCAAGACCTTCGGTCGGCTCATCAAGCAGAAGCCAGGGCGCCGGACTAAGAAGAGCGCGCAGCAAGGCGAGGCGGCCGCGCTCGCCTCCCGATAGGATTTCCCCGCCGTCCCCGATCCATGCGTCCAGGCCTGAGCCCGCGAATCGCTGCTCAAGGCCCAGCGCGGCGATCAGGTTATGGATCTCGCTGTCTTTGGCCTCGGGATTGGAGAGCCGCATAGCCTGCCCCAGCGAACCGGTCGTCAGGCGCGCATCCTGCGGCCGCCAGGCGAACAGAGGTCGCGCCCAGCCGGTCGGCGCGGTCTCCAGCGGCCTCTCTCCGATCCGAAGCCGTCCTGGCGTCGCCTCGCGCAGCCCGAGCCACATCTCCAGCAGGGTGGACTTTCCAGAACCCGACGGACCGGTGATGATCACCCGCTCGCCCGGGTATAGGGTCCGCCCATCGAGCCTGAGCGGCGCATCGGGTGGAGGCGGCGGCTCGGTCTGTTGCGTCAGAGCCGGGGCCTCCAGGACCTTTTCGAGCCTATCCACTGCGCCATCAAGGGCGGCCCGCTCCGAACCCGCGATCAGGATCAGGGCAGGGCCCTCCAGTCCGGCGGCGGCGGCGAGGAGGGCCAAGGCCTCCAGGGGCAGGGCGGCGTGAGCGGCGAGTCTGGCCACGGCGACCAGGGTCGCGGCGCTTATCAAGGCGCGTAACGCCTCGACCCCGGCCTCGAGATCTTGACGGCGGACGCCAGCCCCCAGCAGCGCGCGATCCTGAGCTTCGAGCGCCCCTAGGGCCTCCGCGCTCAGGCTAAAGACGCGCAGTTCCGCCGCGGCGGGCAGGTAGGCGCTCAGAGCGGCCTTGAGTCGCGCCGCCGCCTGAAGCTGATCTCGCGCCGGTGCGCGAACGGCGCGTTGCGCCAAGGCCGGAGCGAGGGCCAACTGAAGACCCGCGCCGAACAGAAGGGCTGATGCGGCGCTGAGGCTCGCCAGGGACACGACCGCGATGGCGGTGAGGAGCGTGGCGCCCGCCATCCAGGGAGCGCCGCGCCGGGCGAAGGCGGTCTCCACCGCGTTTACATCCTGGATCATTCGCGCGGAGGCCTCTCCCGACGATAGGCCGAGCGAAACGGCCGGGGGCGAGGCCGCGAGGGCGGCGAACAGGCTCGGGCGGAGCTCCGCCAAGGCGCCCAGGGCTGCGTCGTGGCTGGCCAGGCGTTCGCCATAGCGTGTCAGGCTTCGAAGAATCGCCAGGCCACGCAAGGCCGCGCTGGGAAGGAGGTAGTTGAAGGCGTGGACGACGGCGTAACCGCCCAGTCCCGCCAGGGCGGCGCCGCCAAGAAACCAGCCCGACACGCCCAGCAGAAGCGGCGCGGCCAGCCCCGCGCCCAATGCGGCTATGGCGGCCAGAGTCAGGGCGCCCTGGCGCGCCCGCGCCTGGTCATTGAGAAAGCGCGAGAGATAGGGTGCGCGTTTCATGCGAGCTTCACCACAATGTCGGCCATCGCGATAAGGCGGGGAGAATGGGTGGCCGCCACGACGGTGCGGTCGGGTGTTAGGCTCGCGATCAGGGAAATGAGGTTGGCCTCGCTATTTGCGTCGAGGTCGGAGGTGGGCTCGTCGAGCAGAAGCAGGCGCGACGGGCGCAGCAAAGCGCGCGCTAAGGCAAGGCGCCGCCGTTCGCCTCCAGAAAGACCTGAACCGCGCTCATCCAGAAGGGTGTGCAGCCCCTCGCATCGGGCCGCCATGGCCGGCTCCAGCCCCACGCGACGGGCCATGTCCCGAGCCGTCTCCACGGAAACCTCCGGTCCCGCCGCCTTGAGGTTGTCCAGGATCGATCCTGGCAGGAACACCGGGGACTGGCCGGCCCAGCTCAGGCCCCGCGGCTTGGCCTTTTCGTCTGAGCCCGCGCGCATCACCAACTGGCCGCGGGCCACCTCCGTCTCTCCCAACAGAGCGCCCAGAAGAGCCGTCTTGCCGCTTCCCGTCGGTCCGACGATCACGGCCAGAGCGCCGCCTGGGATTTCGGCGTCGATAGGGCCGATGCGGGTGTCTCCGATCGCCAGGACCGCGCCCTTGAAAACGATTGCGGGCGCGGACGGCCAGGCGGGTCCGGCTTCGGGTGTCGCCTCTGTCCCGTCCAGGCGAGGCCCGAGGCGGGCCAGCGCCGCCTCGCCCAACTGACGATCATGATAGGCGGCGGCCAGCCTGCGGAAGGGCGCATAGACCTCCGGCGCCAAGGTCAGGGCTATGAAGCCGTGTCGGAAATCCAGGGTCTCTGGGGCCCTGAAGGGGAGCACCCCCAGGAGCGAGAAGCCGCAATAGACCGCAGCCATGGCCACGGCCAGCGCCGCGAACAATTCCAGACCCGCCGTGGAGACCAGGGCGATGCGAAGCACGCGCAGGGTCCGGTTCGACACCTCCCGTGCGGCTTCGGCGACAGCCCGCGTCTCTCGCGCTTCGGAGCGGAAAGCGAGAATGACGGGCAGAGCGCGGACTCGATCGGCGAGGCGGCCCGAGAGACGGGCCAGGGCTTCGAACTGGGCGTCCGCCGCCGCGCGCGCTGCGCCTCCGGCGAGGGCCAGAACCATCGCCAGGGGCGCCAAGGTGGCCAGAAGGACTGCGGCGGCCACGGGGCTGGCGATCACGGCGCAGAGTCCGATGATCAGGATCGGCCCTAAAGCCGCGTCCAGGGCTGCAGGGCGATAGCGGCTGAAATAGCCGTCCAGGCCCTCCACTTCCTCCACCGCGGCGGAGAGAGCTTCTCCCAGTCCCGTGGGATCGCCACGACGGCGGTTGAGTAGCGCGCGCATGGTCCGGAGGCGTACTGAAGACTGCACCCGGGCGGCGTGCCGGGCGCAGAGCCGGCTCCGGGCGAGGCTCACAGCGGCGCGCAAGCCAAGGGCTGCGCCGAGCGCCATGAGGGCGCGGAGCCGGCTCTCTCCGCGCCAGGCGTGGTCCACCAGCAAAGCCGCCAG
Organism: Pseudomonadota bacterium; assembly: GCA_021808285.1. Lineage (GTDB taxonomy): Bacteria > Pseudomonadota > Alphaproteobacteria > Caulobacterales > Caulobacteraceae > Acaudatibacter. Next base: position 8,177 of record JAKBBV010000063.1, read on the forward strand.
GGCCAGGGCGAACCCCGCCGCCCCAAAGACGTCGAGGCCCGCAAGAGCGATCAGGGCGATATCCGGTGAACCGACGGCGCGGCCGAGGGCCCTGAGACCGTCGCGAGGGGCCTTATGGGCGGTTGCGTAAGGGTCCGCATGTCGGGGTGTCGCCTGAGGTTTCATGCTATTTCGACCGAGCGCCCTTTTTCGCGCGCGAACAGAGCCTATATATTAGTATATGCGAATATAAAGTCGCGCCGCCGCCTGGGCCACGAGTTGCAGAGCAGGCGGGTTCTCCTCGGAGGCAGCATATGGACGTCCTTGAGCTCTCGCGTCTGCAGTTCGCGATCACCGCCCTCTACCACTTCCTGTTCGTTCCCCTCACCCTGGGCCTGGCGGTGATGCTGTTCATCATGGAAAGCGTCTGGGTGATGACCGGACGGCCGATCTGGCGGACCATCACGCGGTTCTGGGGAACCTTGTTCGGGATCAATTTCGTGCTCGGCGTGGCCACCGGCCTGACCATGGAGTTCGAGTTCGGGACGAACTGGGCCTATTATTCGCAATATGTTGGCGACGTCTTCGGCGCACCCCTCGCCATCGAGGGACTCATGGCCTTTTTCCTCGAGGCCACCTTCGTCGGGCTGATGTTCTTCGGCTGGGAGAAGCTATCTCGTCCCGTACACCTGCTGGTCACCGGGCTTGTGGCGCTCGGCACCAATCTTTCAGCGCTCTGGATCTTGGTGGCGAATGGCTGGATGCAGAATCCGGTCGGGGCGAAGTTCAATCCGCAGACCCTGCGGATGGAGGTCACCAGCTTCCGCGATGTGCTCTTCAATCCCGTGGCTCAGGACAAGTTCGTGCACGTGGTGAGCGCCGGCTATGTCACGGCCGCCGTCTTTGTCATGGGCGTGTCGGCCCTCATGCTGCTGCGCAACAAGTGGCCGAAGGCGGCCAAACGCTCCTTCGCCGTGGCCGCGGCCTTCGGTCTGGCGGCGTCCCTGTCGGTGGTCGTGCTGGGCGATGAGAGCGGCTACACCCTCGGTGACAGCCAGAAGATGAAGCTGGCGGCGCTCGAGTCCATGTGGAAAACCGAGCCTGCGCCGGCGCCGATCACCGCGATCGGTCTTCCCGATCCCAAGGCGCGCACGACCCGCTTCGCCATCCAGGTTCCCTATGTCCTGGGGCTTATCGCGACGCGCAGTTTCGATACGCCGGTGCTTGGTATCGAGGATCTGGTGGGCGAGGCGCATCGACGGATTGAGACCGGCGTGAAGGCCTATGACGCCGAGATGCGACTGAGAGCTGATCCTAACGACGTCCAGGCCCGCGCCGCGTTCGATCTCTACGGCAAAGATTATGGCTATGCCCTGCTCCTCAAGCGCTATGTGAACGATCCCCGTCAAGCGAGCCCGGCTCTGATCGACAAGGCGGCCTGGAGCACCGTGCCGAACGTCACGGCGATGTTCTTTCTCTTCCGGACCATGGTGGCGGTGGGTTTCTTCCAGATCGCCGTCTTCGCCTGGGCTTTTCTGGCGGCTTCCACCAACAAGGTCGTCCGGTCACGCTGGCTGTTGCGCACCGCGGTCTTCATGCTCCCTCTGCCCTGGCTCGCTATCGAGACCGGCTGGCTGCTCTCAGAAATCGGGCGCCAGCCCTGGGTGGTCGCCGGGGTCCTGCCGACCTTTCTGGGAACGTCCAGCCTTAGCGTCGGCGAGGTCTGGGCGAGCCTGATCGGCTTCATTGCTCTGTACAGCCTTCTGGCCGTGATCGAGGTCGGTTTGATCATCCGCACGATCCGTCGCGGCCCCTATGCCGTTCATGAACCTCTGCTGGAGGTCGGCGGCGGGGTAAGCCCGCTCCCGGCGCCCGCGGAATAGGGAGACAAGGCACATGGCGCCTCCCCTTGACTATATGACCCTCCGCTTGATCTGGTGGGCCCTGCTGGGCGTGCTCCTGATCGGCTTTGCGCTTACCGACGGTTTCGACCTCGGCGTGGCCGCCCTCTTGCCGTTCGTCGGGCGATCGGACGCCGAGCGCCGTCTGACGATCAATACGGTGGGCGCCACCTGGGAGGGCAATCAGGTCTGGTTTATCCTTGGGGGAGGGGCCATCTTCGCCGCCTGGCCTCTTGTCTATGCGGTCAGCTTCTCGGGGTTCTATCCGGCCATGCTGCTCGTGCTGGGCCTTCTGATCCTGCGTCCCGTGTCTTTCAAATACCGCTCCAAACGACCTTCCAAGGCTTGGCGGAGCGCCTGGGACTGGGCCCTGTTTGCAAGCGGGATCGGTCCTGCGGTGATCTTCGGCGTCGCCGTGGGCAATGTTCTGGTAGGGCTTCCATTCAGCTTCGATAGCGATCTGCGTATGCACTATGCGGGTGGGGTCTTGGATCTTTTTGGCCCCTTTCCCCTCATTTGCGGCTTGCTTTCAGCCGGGATGCTCATCACCCACGGCGCCGCTTGGCTCACCCTGAAGGCGGAGAAGGGGCCGGTGCGCGATCGGGCGCGGGCCATCGGCGTCGGCGGGGCGGTGCTGTCGATCCTGCTGTTCGCGGCGGGATACGCGTTCGTCGCCTATGGCGGGCTCGGCTTCCGCCTGACCAGCCCTGCCGATCCGGCTGGGGCCTCCAACCCGCTCTATAGTCTCACTCTGGCGGCGCCGGGCGCCTGGCTCGACAACTTCCATGCCCATCCGATCTTCTGGATTGCACCTTTTCTCGGCTTCCTTGGCGCCGCGCTCGCCGGCATTGGCCTGCGCGCTGGCAGCGAAGCGGCCGCCTTCGCCGGCTCGTCCTTCGCGATCCTGGGCGTCATCGGCACGGTCGGGCTGTCCATGTTCCCTTTCATTCTGCCTAGCAGCATCGACGCCCACTCCAGCTTGACCGCCTGGAACGCCTCGTCGAGCGCCTCCACCCTCTTCACCATGCTGGTAGCCGTGGCCGTCTTACTGCCGATCGTCTTGGCCTATACCGCCTTTGTCTATCGGGTGATGTTCGGTCGGACGACCCTCGCCTCCGTCGCCCTCGATCCCGACCTCTATTGAGCCCTTTGGAGGAGGTTTCCCGCATGTGGTATTTCACTTGGATTCTCGGCGTCAGCCTTGCAGCGGCTTTCGCTATCCTCAACGGCATCTGGCACGAATTCCGGGTGCTCGGCGAAGGCGACGATGGCTTTGACGAGGCCTGAAGATACGTTCAGAACGCGGGGCCTAAACAACGCGGCTCAGTTGGCGCGCAGCCCGAGGGTCAGGACATCGGCCAGGCGCAGAGCGCGCTCGCGCCAGCCGGCCTCCCCCGAACCATAGGCGAGGCCGGCCAGGGCCTGCATCACGTCCTCCGGCTCGATGTCTGGGCGCAGCTCACCCGCGGCGACGCCCGCGCGAACCAGGCGCGACACAGCCGCACGCATCACTCCGCCCGAGGTCGCATAGAGGCCGGAGGCGCCGCCGGCCATGGCGTTCAGCGCAGGGGCGATAACCTTCTTGGTCGCCAGATAGTCGACAAACAGGGCTAACCAGGCGCGCAGAGCCTCCCCCGGGGGGACCTCCTCCAGAAGTCGGTCGGCCGAGGCGGCGAGCTGCTCAACGGCATGGCTATAGACCGCCCCCACCAGGGCCTCGCGGGTCGGGAAATGGCGATAGAGAGTGCCTATCCCCAGGCCGGAGCGGCGTGCGACGTCCTCCAGGGCCGTCTCGACGCCCTGCTCGGCGAAGACCTCGCGTGCGGCCTGAAGCAGGCGGCCGCGATTGCGTCGCGCGTCCGCTCTCAGGATCCGGGCGTCGGGAGACATCAGGGCGCGACCCCTTGCGAAACGGAGGATGGCTCCGTATTTAACCGGAGCGATCCTCCGTTTATAGCGCGGTCGCCGGCCACGGCAATCGCCACCTGGCCTATCCCCTGCGTCCCTCTCTCTCAGGAGCTCTCATGACCGTCCGATTCGGCGCCCAATCCACCACTGATGACGTTCTCGAAGGCGTCGATCTGGCCGGCAAGCATGTGCTCATCACCGGAGTCTCGGCTGGGCTGGGGGTGGAGACGGCTCGCGCCCTCCTCGCCCATGGCGCCTGCGTGACCGGCGCCGTGCGCGACCTCGACAAGGCCCATCGGGCGACCGAGGCGGCGCGCGCCTCCGCTGCGTCAGGCGCCGACCTTGATCTCATCGCGCTCGACCTCGCCTCTCTGTCCAGTGTTCGCACCTGCGCTGACGCTCTGGTCTCGGCGGGCCACCCGTTCGACATCGTCATCGCCAATGCTGGCGTCATGGCCTGTCCCAAAGGGACGACCGCAGATGGCTTCGAGACCCAGTTTGGGACAAACCATCTGGGTCACTTTCTGTTCGTCAACCGCATCGCCGGGCTCATCAAGGCGGGGGGGCGGCTGGTCAATCTCTCCTCGGCGGGTCATCGCTTCGCCGATGTGGACTTGGAGGATCCGAATTTCGAACGGACGCCCTACGAGGAATTCATCGCCTATGGCCGCTCCAAGACCGCCAATATCCTGTTCGCGGTGGAGTTCGACCGTCGGCACAAGGCCCGGGGCGTGCGCGCCGCCGCCGTGCACCCGGGCGGAATTCAGACCGAACTCGGCCGCCACATGACGCCTGAGACGGTGGCGGCCATGATCCGGCGGATCGGCGCCGACCAGGGCGCCTTAGCCCCGCAGTTCCAGTGGAAGAGCATTCCTCAGGGCGCGGCCACGACCCTCTGGGCGGCGATCACAGCGCCGGCGGCGGATGTCGGTGGGCGCTACTGCGAGGATTGCCACGTCGCTGAAGTGGTCGATGGCGGCCAGCTTCGCGGTGGCGTGCGCCCCTATGCCCTTGACGCCGAACGCGCCAAGGCCCTCTGGGCGCTTAGCGAAACCCTGGTCGGGGAGCGCTTCTGAAGCGCTCCCCCTAGAGCGGTTTCCGAACTGACGGAATCATCCCGGAGCTTGTGTGTCGCTCTAGATTCAATCGTTTACGCGCCGTCTGACCGCCCAGACAGTTCCCATCTG
>JAKBBV010000016.1 GCA_021808285.1 Pseudomonadota bacterium
GAACGGACAGGAACTGTCGGTCCAGATAGTTGAGCGCGTAGACGAAGCTCAGAAAGGCGGCCACGCCCCATCGCGAGGCGCCGCCGGGTTCACGCGACATCAGGTCTGCCCCCTTCTCGCGCCCGATCCGACGCCTCTGGCGCGCGGCGTCCTTGATCCGCAGGCCGGCTCATTTACAAGCGAATCTGGGCCGGGATGCAATCGGATGGGGTGTGCGTCCGTGAATCCCCTCAAGGAGGCTTGTATGGCCGATCGTATCGTCACATTCGCAGCGGTCCTTCTGGGTCTGGCCGGCTCCCTGGATCTCGCCAGCCCGGTCCTGGCGGCCCCTGACGCCGCAAACGGGGTTCTGACCGGCGCCGCGGCCATGGGCGACTGGACGCAGGACGCGCCGGGCGTCGTGCGGCGGTTCACCGTCGCCGATGTGCCGCCGCAATCCCAGGCCACCGCCCTGCCCGCCCGGCTCGCGCCACGGCCTGAGGGGGCGCAACTGCATACGCTCAAGGGCTTCAGCGTGGCCCCCTTCGCCAAGCTGCCTGGCGCGCGCCAGATCCGCATCGCCCCTAACGGCGACATCTTCGTGGCCCAAAGCCAGAATGGTCAGATCAGCGTCATCCGCGCCCAGGCCGGCTCGGCGGCGCCGGAAAGCGTGAGCACCTTCGCCAAGGGGCTCGCCCTGCCTTTCGGCATGGCCTTCTATCCCGCTGGGCCGAATCCCAAATGGCTCTATGTGGGCGAGGTGAACCGGGTCGTCCGCTTCCCCTACCGCAATGGCGACCTGGTCGCCTCGGCGGCGCCCCAGACCATCATCCCCAAGATCGCCCCCAGCATCAGCGACCATGTGACCCGCGACCTGGAGATCTCCAGGGACGGCCAACGTCTCTACCTGGCGGTCGGCTCGGGATCGAATGTCGGGATCGAGATGGCGGCCAAGACCGTGGCCGAGGCGCAGGCCTGGGACAAGAGCCGCCACGGCGTGGGCAAGGTCATGGGCGCGGCCTGGGGACCGGAGGAGAACCGCGCCAATATCCTGACCTTCAAGCCTGACGGCTCCGACATCAGGATCGTGGCCACGGGCGTGCGCAACTGCGTCACCTTACGCCTGGAGCCGAAGACTGGCGCGCCCTGGTGCGTGGTCAATGAGCGCGACAGCCTGGGGGATAACCTGCCCTTCGACTACGCCACGGCGATCAGGACCGGCGCCTTCTATGGCTGGCCATGGTTCTACCTGGGCGACCACGTGGACAGCCGGCCCAAGAGCGCGCGGCCCGACCTCGCCGGCAAGGTGACCGTGCCCGACGTGATGTTCCAGGCGCACTCAGCTCCCCTCGGCCTCGCCTTCTATCAGCCCAGCCACGGCCCCGCGGCCTTCCCCACCGCCTTCGACGACGACGCCTTCGTCGCCCTGCATGGCTCCTGGAATCGCGCGAACCGCACGGGCTACAAGATCGTGCGGATGACCTTTCATGACGGAAAGCCGACCGGGGCCTATGAGGATTTCCTGACCGGCTTCGTGATCGATGGCCGCCGGGTCTGGGGCCGCCCCGTGGGCGTTGCCGAGGCGCATGACGGCGCATTGCTCGTCTCCGACGATGGCGGCGGCATGATCTGGCGCATCGCTCCGGACGCGGCTCACCCGTGAGGGCCGGGCCGGCGGCCGCCGCCGCAGTCCTCACCCTGGTCCTGATCGCAGCGGCCTCTCTATCACACGCCCAGACAGCCGGGGACCCGGTCGGATCAGGGGATGCTGAGGCCGGCGACCTGGACTTCCAGACCCAGTGCGTCATGTGCCATGCGCCCGAGGGCGGCGGGGTCGGTCCGAGCCTTACGGGCGTCGTGGGCCGGAAGGCCGGTTCAGCGCCGGGCTTCGCCTACAGCGCCGCGCTCAAGGCCTCAGGTGTGGTCTGGACCGACAAGACCCTGAACGCCTGGATCACGGACCCCCAGGCTTTCATTCCCGGCGCGGCCATGCCCTTCAAGCTCGACGATGCGAAGATGCGCGCTGACATCATCGCCTATCTCGGAACCCAGAAATGACCGCACGGCCGGGGGCTATCGGCCTTGAACCCGTCGACGAGGCCGCGCCCACCCGCGCCCTCGCCAAGGACCTGAAGCAGCGCCACGTGACCATGATCTCGATCGGCGGGATCATAGGGGCGGGCCTTTTCGTGGGCTCCAGTTCGGGCATCGCCACGATCGGACCGGCGGTGGTGGTGAGCTATCTCCTGGCCGGAGGCGTCGTGCTCATGGTCATGCGCATGCTGGGCGAAATGGCCGCCGCCTATCCTAATATGGGCGCCTTCACCGAGTTCGCGCGACTGGGTCTCGGCCACTGGGCGGGATTCACCGCCGGCTGGCTCTATTGGTACTTCTGGGTGGTGGTGGTGTGCGTCGAGACCTTGGCCGGCGCCGGCCTGCTGCACGCCTGGTTTCCCCTGCCGGTCTGGACCTGGGGCCTCGTCCTGCTGGCCCTGATGATGGGCACCAATTTGTGGTCGGCCAAATCCTATGGCGAGTTCGAGTTCTGGTTCGCCTCGATCAAGGTTGTGGCCATCGTCCTTTTCATCGGCGTTTCAACCCTGCTCTTCGGCCTTCAATCCGCGCCGGCGGCGGGCCGGTTCGCCAATCTTTATAAGCTGGGCGGCTTCGCGCCATTCGGACCGTTCTCGGTTCTCGGCGGGGTGACCAGCGTGATTTTCGCCCTGACAGGGGCTGAGATCGCCACCGTGGCGGCGGCGGAGTCGGCGGAGCCGGGCAAGGCCGTGGCGCGCATGACCAGCCAGGTGGTGACGCGCATTCTTCTTTTCTATGTGTTGTCGATCCTGCTTATCGTGACCATTACGCCCTGGACCTCAATCCGGCCCGGCGACTCTCCCTTCGCCGTGACCCTGGAGCGTCTGGGCATTCCGTTTGCGCCCCTGATCATGAACCTGATCATTCTCACCGCGGTGCTGTCCTGCCTCAATTCGGGTCTCTACGTGGCCTCTCGGGTGCTCTTCACCCTGGCCGCGCACGGTGACGCGCCCCAGGCTCTGGTCAAGCTCAACTCCCGGCGCGCACCGGCCCGGGCGATCCTGGCCGCCGCCGGCTTCGGTGTGATCGCCATGGCCATTTCGGTGCTGTCGCCGCAGAAGCTGTTCGCTTTCCTGGTGGATGCGTCCGGCGCGCTTATGCTGATCGTCTATCTGTTCGTCGCCCTGGCTCAGATCAGCTTGCGGAGGAGGATGGAGGCGCAGTCGCCCGAGAAGCTCAGCGTGCGCATGTGGGCCTATCCCTGGGCGAGCTGGGCGACGGTGGCCGCAATGGTCGCCATCCTCGCCGCCATGGCGCTTCTGCCTGGCTCGCGCAGCGAGTTTCTCGCCAGCTTTACGCTGCTGGCGGTAGCGCTTTGCGTCTATTGGGTGTTTCGTCGGGGTCGGGCGGCGCAGCCGAGCTGACGCGTCTGGCCCGCGGGAAGGACAGATGGACCGCGCCGCGCAGACCATGATGATCAGAGCCAGACCCGGCGGCCTGGGCGCGAAGATCACCGGGCTCGATCTCTCCGCGCCCCTGGCGCCGGCGACTTTGGCCGAGGTCAAGGCCGCCTTTCTCCGCCACGCCGTGCTCTGGTTTCCGGATCAGCCCCTGACCCATGAGGCCCTGCAGGCGTTCACTCTGCAATGGGGACAATTCGGCCGCGACCCCTATATCCGGCCCCTGGACTCCCACCCACATATTGTTGAAGTCCGCCGCGACGCGGGCGAGACCGCCTCCGTCTTTGGCGGCGCCTGGCATTCGGACTGGAGCTTCGAGGCCGAGCCGCCGGCCCTGACGATCCTGCACGCCAAGATCATCCCGCCCCAGGGCGGAGATACGCTGTTCGCGGATGGCCGGGCGGCCTGGCGCGCGCTCAGCCCCGCCTTTCAGGAGATGCTCGCGCCTCTCCGCGCCCGGCACTCAGCGACCCGCCCCTATGGCGCCCGCGGCTTCTACGCCCAGGAAAAGGGACGCACGGGCATGACCATCGCGCCGAGCGCCGAGGCGGACGAGGTCATGGTCCATCCCCTGGTGCGACGCCATCCCGAAACGGGCGATCCCGCCCTGTTCGTCAATCCGGTCTACACGATCGGTGTGGAGGGTTTCTCCGCCGACGAGAGCGCGGCCCTCCTGGGATTCCTGTTCGCTCATATGACGGCTGAACGCTTCGTCTATCGGCATCGATGGGCGCCGAACATGCTGACGCTCTGGGACAACCGGTGCTGCTTGCACAACGCCACCGGGGGATATGATGGATATGAGCGGGTGCTGCACCGCACCACTGTGGCGGGGACCGCGCCCGCGGCCCTGAAGGAGCGTGCGCTGAACTGAACCGCGCACCAAAAGGGGGAGACGCGAGATGCAGGGTCTTGAGACTCTCGTTCCGGCCGCGACGACGTTTGTCGGTCTGCATCTTCTGATGTCCTGGGCGCCTGTGCGCGGCGCCCTGGCGGGTCGCCTCAAGGAGGGAGGGTTCCTCGGGCTCTATTCCCTGATCTCATTGGCGAGCTTCGCCTGGATGGTCATAGCCTTTCGCAAGGCGCCGACCGGAGCGCCTCTCTGGACCGTGGGGAGCGCGCTCTGGGCTGCGGCCAGCGGGTTCACCCTGATCGCCGCGATCCTGCTTACAGGCTCTTTCATCGGCAATCCCGCCCTGCCCGACCCCACGGGCAGGCTGAAGGCGCCTCACGCGACGCGCGGCGCCTTTGTCATCACCCGCCATCCGATGAACTTCGCCGTGGCGCTCTGGGCGCTCGGGCACATGTTGGTGTCTCCCACGCCCAAGGGGCTCGTCTTCGCCGGCGCGTTTCTCGCCCTCGCGTTGATCGGCTCAGCCCATCAAGACCGCAAGAAGGCCCTGCTCAAACCGGAGATCTGGGCGGACTGGGAGGCGAGGACGGGGTTCTGGCCCTTCGCCTCGACGCTGCGGGGGCGCACGCGCCTGCGCGACCTGGGCTGGCGGATTCCCGCCGGAGGGCTGATCGTGTGGCTGGGGGCCACTTGGCTTCACGGCGGCCTCGGCGCCGGTCTCTGGCGGTGGGTCTAAGCCGGCCCGCTCAGAAGCGGAACCCGAGCACCGCGCCGTACTGCACACCTAATCCGTCGGCCCGGTCGCCGGTCAGGCGTCCCTGAAAGTCGAACACCCCGACCTCGGGCGTGAGGGACACCATCTTCGTCAGGCCGACCTTGACGCCCAGGCCGGGGCCGAAGGCCTGGAAATGGTTGGCGCCAGAAGTCTGCTGGCCGCTTTCGATGAAGGTGTAGAGATACCGCAGGTCTGCGAACACCGTGTATTTCGGCGCGACCTGACGACTGATGATCAGGTCGGCGCCGGGGCTCCAGGCGCTGCGTGAGCGGTTTTGCATGTCGAGATAAGCGTAGCCGACGCCGCCCACCAGCGCGACCTGCCAGGGTGAGGTCTTCGGGGTGAGCCGGTGCTTGACGTCGATCTCGCTGCCAAGGGAGGGACCGACGGCGGTGAAGGGAAGGGCCACGGTCGCCAGGCGGTACCCGATATCCCAACCGTCGGCCAGGCCGACCCGGATACCGGCATGGGCAAGGAAGGGCGTGAAACTCGTGGTCCTCGGATCGCCCACCGAGGACAGCTGACCGCCGGTTCCCGAGATCGCCGAGAAAGCTCCGGGGGGCAGGGTGTCCGCGGGCGAGAAGCCCAGCAGCCACGACCCGGCCCAGGCGGACGGGGCGCCGGCCAACGCCGCGAACATGGCGAACACCGCTGTCAGACCGCAGCCCGCCCTCATGCGTCCCCCCCCCCCACTCTCGCGAACCAATCCCGAGGCGCCGTCCGGACCTCGCCCGTCACGGCCGCTCATGCGGGCTCTGGATCGCGCGTGGCGCCGACCCGCTGGGCGAGGGAGGCGCCCATGAAGGCGTCGAGATCCCCGTCCAGGACGCCCTGGGTGTCCGACGTCTCCACCTGAGTGCGCAGGTCCTTCACCATCTGATAGGGCTGCAGCACATAGGAACGAATCTGGTGGCCCCAGCCAATGTCCGTCTTCTGATCCTCGACGGCCTGGGCGGCGGCCTCGCGCATCTGCAACTCACGCTCGTAGAGCCGCGCGCGAAGCATCTTCCAGGCCTGTTCGCGGTTCTGATGCTGTGACCGCTGAGTCTGACAGGCGACAACGATTCCGGTGGGATTATGGGTCAGTCGCACGGCCGAGTCGGTCTTATTCACGTGCTGGCCGCCCGCGCCTGAGGATCGATACGTATCGGTGCGCACATCGGCCGGGTTGATTTCGATCTCGATGCGGTCGTCGACCACAGGATAGACCCAGATCGAGGCGAAGCTGGTGTGCCGCTTGGCGGCCGCGTCGAACGGCGAGATGCGCACCAGGCGGTGGACGCCGGCCTCGGTCTTGAGCCACCCATAGGCGTTCTGGCCGCTGACCCGGATGGTGGCGGACTTGACCCCGACCTGTTCGCCGGCCGTTTCCTCGATGAGCTCCACCTCCATGCCGTGGGCTGAGGCCCAGCGCGTGTACATACGCAAGAGCATATTCGCCCAGTCGGTGGACTCGGTGCCCCCGGCGCCGGCATTCACCTCGAGATAGGCGTCTGAACCGTCCGCCTCTCCCGACAGCAGGGCCTCAAGCTCCGCCTTGGCGGCTAGCTCTTTCATCTCGGCGAGCTGGGCTGCGATGTCGTCCAGCGAGGAGGAATCGCCCTCCTCCTCCGCCATCTGAGCCAGTTCGCGATGGTCCGCCAGTTCGCGCTCAAGCTTGCGCACCCGCTCCACCTGGTCGGCCAGGCGGGTCCTCTCGCGCATCAGGGCCTGGGCGGCTTCTGCGTCATCCCACAGCTTTGGGTCCTCGACCCGGGCGTTCAGTTCATCCAGTCGCGACAGGGCTGGCGCCCAGTCAAAGACGCCTCCTGAGCAGGTCGACCGACCGCTCGATATCGGCCGATAAGGCCTCGATATCCGCTCTCATGGGGCATCCGTGTGCTTGGCGTCCGGCGCGACGCCGGACAGGAGGAGCGCGCCGATAGCGTTTCGAGCCCGCCGACGCAATCGCCGCCAGCACTCCGCCGGCCCCCCAGGCGGCGCCGCAGGGTCAATAAAGGCCGTTCAGATGCGGCGAAGGGGGTTTGTTCGGCTTGGCCCCGGGTCTGGAGGCGGGAGGCGTTGTCGCCTGAGGTGGGGCTGAAGTGATGGCGGCGGCGGGGCCAGCATCACCAAGCAAGGCATTGAGATCCACGGCGGCGCGCGGTTCGGTGCCTGGACGGAACGCCTCGCGATTGGGTCCGACATAGGCGAAGCGGGCGTTCGGCGGAGGTCTGAAATCCATGCGCGGCGTGCCCCTGAGCGCCTCCTGCATGAACTCAATGAAGATCGGCAGAGCGGCGACAGCGCCGGTCTCACCCTTACCCAAGGAGCGGTTGTCATCGAAGCCGACATAGGTCGCCACCACGATCTGCGGCGAGAAGCCGACAAACCAGGCGCTGCGGAAATCATTGGTGGTCCCGGTCTTACCGCCGACCGGGCGTCCCAGAACGAGGGCGGCCGTCGCGGTGCCGTGCTGAACCACGCCTTCGAGCATGGTGTCGATCTGGAAGGCGGTGATCGGATCTATCAGCTGGACGCCGTCGGGCGCCATGTCGGGGCCATCTCCACCGGTGAAGTCCGCGGTGCAGCCCGGACAGTCGCGCGTATCGGCGCGATAGAGAAGTTGGCCATCGCGATCCTCGACCTCGGCGATCAGGTGCGGCGTGACCTTGTGGCCGCCATTGACGAAGGCGGAGTAGGCTCCAGCCATGCGCAACGGGGTGGTTTCGCCGGCGCCGAGCGACATTGCGAGCACGGGGTCCATGTGATCGACCACCCCGAAGGCCTTTGCCGTGTCGATGATGCGCCTCATGCCCACCTGCAGGGCGATGCGCACTGTCATGGTATTGAGCGATAATTCCAGCCCGCGGCGAAAGACTAGGGGGCCATAGAAGACGTTGCGTTCAAAGTTCTCCGGCGTCCAGGGCTTGCCGTCAGCGCCCGGCAAGGTGATCGGCGCATCTGTAATCACACTGGCGGGGGTGAACTGCCCGGTCTCCAGCGCCGTGGCGTAAACGAAGGGTTTGAAAGATGAACCGGGCTGACGATAGGCCTGAGTGGCGCGATTGAACTTGGACAGCGAGAAGCTGTAGCCGCCAACCAAGGCCACGACCCGGCCGCTGTAGGGTTCCATGGCCACCAGCGCCCCATTGACCAGTGGCGTTTGCTTCAAGCGAAAACCGCCTGAGGTCGGCGCGACAAAGACAAGGTCGCCCTGTGCGAGGCCCCTGCCGGCGCGCGCCCAGCTCACATCCTGCGACAGGATGTCTCCGGTCTCATTGGTCGCCGCCGTCTGCACCCGCACCACGCCGCCGTGGACCTCGGTCACAAGGGCGGCCGCCCAGTCCCGACGCTCTGACGGTGGAGACACCGCCAGCGCCGCCTTCTGCCACCCCGGCGAATTGGCCACATGGCCCCAGGCGCCGCGCCAGCCGTGGCGATGGTCATAGGCTTCCAGGCCGTCCATAAGGGCGATGCGCGCCGCCGTCTGCAGACGCGGATCCAGCGTCGTGCGCATATAGTAGCCGCCGTCCGTCAGATCGCTGCCCACGCCCTTGACCGCAAGGGCGTCGCGTCGGGCCTCATCAACGAAGTAGTCGGCGTCGTGGTAGCGGGCCCGCTCGGGGGTCGCCTGGACCACCAGATCCTCCCCCATGGCGGCGCGCGCATCGGCCTGGGTCACCCAGCCCAGATTGGCCATCTCCTGGAGGATCATATTGCGTCGGCGGATAGCGGCCGCCTTCTGCTTCACGGGTTGATAATTGTCCGGACCCTTGGGAAGGGCGGCAAGGTAGGCGTCCTGCGCGAGGCTCAGGTCGTTGATGGACTTGCCGAAATAGTTGTAGGCGGCGGCCCCAACACCATAAGAACGATAACCCAGCCAGATCTCGTTCAGATAGAGTTCGAGGATCTGCGTCTTAGTCAGCACCTGCTCCAGACGCGTGGCGAGCAACGCCTCCTTCAGCTTGCGTCCGATGGTGACGCGGTTATTGAGGAGGACGTTCTTGGCCACCTGCTGGGTGATCGTCGAGCCGCCCTCCGGACGCCGACCCTGCAGGATGTTGAAGATATCCTTGATCAGAGCCCGCCCAGTTCCGGAGACGCTGACGCCGCCGTGCTCGAAGAAGGTGTGGTCCTCCGCGGCAAGGAAAGCCTCGGTCAGATGCGGCGGCATCTGATCATACGGCACATAGATACGCCGGACTTTGGAGTATTCGCCGATCAGGGTGCCATCCCAGGCGAAGACCCGCGTCGCGGTGGGTGGGTGATAGTCGGCCAATTCGGCTGCGCTGGGCATGCTGGCAAAGAGGACGCCGGCATAGATCGCCGCGCAGAGCCCCGCGAGGACGGCGGCGACTGCAAGACCGTAACCGGCGAGAACGAGGCGACGCGGCAAGGTCTCCAAGGGTCGTTCAGGCCTCCGCCGGACAGTCGCCGGTTCCCTCCCTAGCAACCTTCGCGGCCCAATCCAACGCCGCCTTCAGCGCGAGGCCACTTCCGCCCGAGGGGCGAAATATTCGTCCACCGCGTCGCCCACCCGGTTCATCAGGCCCTGAAGTTCATCCGGATCGGTCAGGCGCATCTCGTCGCCAGGATTGGTGATGAAGCCCATCTCCAACAGAACGGCCGGAACATCAGGGGCGAGGAGCACGAAGTAGTTCGCATCCCGGTGACCATGAGGCAGCAAATCCACGGCCCCGGAGAGATGATCGAGCAACATGCCCGCGAAGACCGCCGAGCGGTTTCGGGTGCTCTGCTGGGTCAGGTCGAGCAGGATCTGGCTGACTGTCGGCGCGCGGCGCGGATCGCCCAGCCCCGCGTAGAGATCCTGGCCGTTCATCACCTGACGCACACGGGTCGTGCCCCGGTCGGACAGAGTGTAGATGCTCGCTCCATGAGGCGTCGGATCCGTGCCTGCCGAATCGCTGTGTAAAGAGATGAACAGGTCCGCCTTGGCGCGCCTTGCGATCTGCACCCGCTCCGTCAGGGGAATGAACACGTCGGTGGCCCGGGTGAGGACCACCCTATAGTGGCCGCTCCGCTCAAGTCGGCGTTTCAGGTCTAGCGCGGCGGCGAGGTTGATGTCCTTTTCGTTGCGCAGCAGGCTTTCGGCGCCGGTGTCATGGCCGCCGTGTCCGGCGTCGATGACGATAACCTTGGGCCGACCGAAGGACAGACCCGTCGTCCGCGCGGCGCCTAACGCAGCACCCCCCTCCACCGATCGCGCCCTGGGCCGCGCCGCCAGGTCCGTGGAAGTTGGGATGGCCGGGGTTGCGACGAGAGCGACAGCGCTGGCGCTGGCCTGGGTCTTCTCCGCCGCGCCGGACAGGGCCGCGCGCGCAGCCGCGATCTGGCCGCTTTCGAGACTGGGACGATCAAGATCGATGACATAGCGCCAGGCGCCGACGTCGCCCGACGGCGGCAGCAGAAAACGCCTCATGACCTCGACTCCAGGGGCCACAGCGAGGTCGACCAGAGCCGCGCTGGCCGAGGGCGTGATCCGCCATCGGCTCACCAGGCCCCGTCCTGCGCCTTGCGAGACGGCCCGGGGCGCTTCCCCTGGTGTCGAAATCAACAGGCGCCCGGCTGAAGAGGTGATCACCGGGCGGCCGGCTGGCGGACCGGCAAGATCGAGCACGACGCGCGTGCCGGTCTCGTCGCCGCCGAGCCTGAGATCGATTCGATCCGGCGCCGCCGCGCTATCGCGAGTTGAGCGATTGATTTTCGCTCTGCCCGGGTTGATCGAGGACGGAGCGGACGGCTGTGCGGGTTTATAGGCCGCCACGTCGCGGGCGATCGCATCCAGCGGATCAGCGGCCGGCGTCGCGAGCGCCCGGCCGGTCCCGAAGACGAGCAGGACGGCGATCGCCGCCGTTCCTCTCGCCAGTATGATCGCCGCGCGAGCGCGCATGACCGTCGATCCGATCGCCTAGAAGTCGGGGCCCAGAACCCGGCCATATGCCGGCTGGCGCGTAGCCAAAGAGTTAAGCCGAAATTGAGACCAGTGAATTCATGGCCGCAGGATCGCCGCCGAGAGGATCCGCGCGCCTTTTCATTCGTCCCGCTTTCCCTTAAGCGTGGTGATTGCGTGGCGTCGCCCGCGCAGATCGCGTCGATCCGGCCCCGATCCTTGCAGACGGGCCCTTCGTCGCAGCCGCCGCGACGTGACCGCGTCCTCCGCCGCTCGCACTCCCGCCTGTTCGGTGAGCGCGACCTTGAAGAATGAACCATGGGCTGCGCCTCCGCACCATCGCCGATTAGCCGCCGCGTCGACTCTGTCGACGCGAGCGCCGGCGGTACACGCCGCGTGCGCGCCCTCAGCCGCCGCATGGCCTCGCCTGCGCGCTCCGGAGTCCGATTTGATGTCGAAGAGAATGTTGATCGACGCCGCCCACCCCGAGGAGACCCGGGTCGCGGTGCTAAATGGCCGCGAAATCGAGGAATTTGATTTCGAGAGCCTCGGAAAGAAGCAGCTCCGGGGAAACATTTATCTGGCCAAGGTCACCCGGGTCGAGCCGAGCCTTCAGGCCGCCTTTGTCGAGTACGGCGGCAATCGCCACGGCTTCCTGGCTTTCAACGAGATTCACCCCGACTATTTCCAGATCCCCCACGCCGATCGCGAAGCGCTGCTCCGCGAGGCGGAAGCCGATGACGACGAGGAGGATGATCGTCCAACCGCCGCATCGGACGGGGATGAGAGTGACTCGCTCGGCGGCGACGACGAAGACGAAATCGACGAGGAGGTCGCGAGACGGCGTCGGCGCCTGATGCGGCGCTACAAGATCCAGGAGGTGATCAAACGTCGCCAGATCATGCTCATTCAGGTTGTCAAGGAAGAGCGCGGCAATAAGGGCGCCGCCCTGACCACCTACCTGTCCCTGGCCGGGCGCTATTGCGTGCTCATGCCCAATACCGATCGCGGCGGTGGCATCAGTCGCAAGATCACCGCGGCCACAGACCGTAAGCGCCTGCGGACCGTGGTCTCCGACCTCGACGTGCCCCAGGGGATGGGCTTGATTGTACGAACCGCCGGGGCCAAGCGCACCAAGGCGGAGATCAAGCGGGATTACGAGTACCTGTCGCGCATGTGGACCCAGATCCGCGACACCACCCTGCACTCCATCGCCCCCGCACTGATCTATGAGGAGGAGGACCTCGTCAAACGCTCCATCCGCGACCTGTTCGATAAGGACGTGGACCAGATTGTCGTCGAGGGTGAGGCCGGCTATCGCGAGGCGCGCGAGTTCATGCGCATGCTGATGCCGTCCCAGGCCAAGAAGATCGAGTTGCACGACGGCTCAGCGCCTCTGTTCGTGGCTCACGGCATTGAGGACAAGCTCAGCCAGATCTACTCTCCCACCGTGCCGCTCAAATCGGGCGGCTATCTGGTCATCAACCAGACCGAAGCCCTGGTGGCCATCGACGTGAACTCCGGCCGAGCCACGCGGGAGCGGAACATCGAGGCCACGGCGCTCAAGACCAATCTCGAGGCCGCTGAGGAGGCCGCGCGCCAGCTTCGTCTGCGGGACCTGGCGGGTCTCGTCGTCATCGACTTCATCGACATGGACGAGGCGAAGAACAATCGCGCCGTGGAAAAGGTGCTGAAGGATTGCCTCGCCCGCGACCGCGCACGCATCCAAATGGGTCGGATCTCAGGCTTTGGCCTGATGGAGATCAGCCGCCAGCGGCGTCGTTCCGGCATTCTCGAAGGAACCACCCACGTCTGTCCGCATTGTCAGGGCATGGGGCGCGTGCGCTCAGTGGAGTCGAGCGCCCTGGCCGCCCTGCGCGCCGTCGAGCTGGAGGCCGTGCGCGGCGGCGGCGAGATTACGCTCAAGGCGCCTCTGGAGGTGGCTCTCTATCTGCTGAACCAAAAGCGCGAAGCCCTGTCACAACTGTTCGCTCTGCGTGGCGTGCATGTCGGCATCCTCGTCGAGACGGCGCTGGGCGAAGCGGCGTTCGAGATCGAACGGTTGTCGAGCGAGCCGGCCGCCATCACCGAAGCCCGCCGCGCCGCCGTGCGCCCGGCGGTCATCGCCGATGATCTCGGCGATGACCTAGAGGAGGATGAAGACGAAGACGTCGAGGACGAGGTCCTGCCCGCGACCGAGGATGACGACGACGTGGAAGAGGACGAGACCCCGGAAGATCGGTCGGAGCGGGGATCACGCGGCGAGGGAGATGGCGGACGTCGTCGCAATCGCCGCCGGCGGCGCGGTCGCCGGGGCGATGATGTGGTCCGGGACCGCGACGATGACCCCCGCGAGACGATGCCCGCACCGCTCGACGCCGAGGGTGAAGGCGAGGGCGGCTCGCGCCGCCGCCGTCGCGGTCGTCGCGGAGGGCGACGTTCGCGTGAGGAGGGCGGCGCCGATGTCTATGCCTGGTCCTGGCCGGCGAGGTTGAGCGGCGATGACCCTTACGAGTGGCGCGGCCCCTCACGGCGTCATCTTGAGGCGGTCGCCGCCCTGGAGACCGAACCGGCCGGGGCGCCGGCCCGACCGGCGATCGCCGAGCAGGAGGCTCCAACCCTGGCGACCCAGGATCCGCCGATGTCGACGCCGGCGACGGGGTCGTCCACCGATGAGATCTGGGTGGAGTTGCCCGCCTCGCCTGAGCCCGAGCCTGCACCGCGCAAGCCGCGACGTCCGCGCCGGGTCAAGGCTTCGGCCCCGGAGCCAGCAGCTGCGCAGGAGGATGCTGCGCCTGCGACTCCCAGCAAAACGGAGCCCCTGGCGCCGGAGCTTCCCCCGCGAGAATCCGCCGAGCCGTCGCCGGCCGCTGAGGCTCCCCCCCCGGAGGCTCCCCCCCCGGAGGCTCACATCGTCGCCCGCGAACCCGACCCCGCAGAGATTTCGGCCCCGGCGGCGAAGCCGCGACGCGGATGGTGGCGGCGCTGATCGCGATGCCTTAGAAAGGCTCCAGGGTCCAGGGTGCGGGCGAAGGTTCCGCACCCCGCCAGACGGCGTCCCCGAATGGCGTGCAGGGCGCCGCGGCATTTCGGTCTTGCGGTTCATTCCCGGCCATGGAACTGGGGCTCTGGTTCTGGGGTTGAATTGATTGGGGGCCTCGTCAGGGAGCCACGCAGCCTTGCGCCTGTCCGGCCCATTTCGACCGATGCGCGACGGCCTCGCCGGATTGGCGCTGGCGGGGCTTGTCCTGAGCCCGGTTTCCACCGCCCAGGCGCAAGACGACAACTCGATCTCGATCATCCGCGACACGGAGATCGAGCATACCCTGCACGAGGAAATGGACCCCGTTTTCCTCGCGGCGGGACTGGACCCCAAGGCTGTGCGCCTCAACCTCGTTTCTAGCCCGGAGGTTCAGGCCTTCGCCGCCGGCGGCGAGCAGATCTTCATCTACAGCGGACTCATTCTTCAGACCAAGACGCCCAACCAACTGATCGGCGTCCTTGCCCACGAGACCGGGCACATCGCCGGTGGACATCTGGCCCGGGAGGGCGATCTGGAGCATCAAGCCATCGGGACCATGCTCCTTTCGGTGGGGTTGGGTATATTGACGGCCCTGGCCGGAGCGCCGGGAGCCGGCGCCAGCCTGATATTCTCTTCCGGCTATTTCGGTGAGCTCAACGCCCTCGCCTACACGCGAGAACAGGAGTCGCGCGCCGACCAAGCGGCGGCGACCTATCTGGAACGAGCCGGCCTCTCCGGCCGAGGCCTGGTCAGCTTCATGGACTATTTCCGCTACCAGGAAGTGTTCGACGATTCCCGCAAATACCCCTATTTCCGCGACCACCCGCTGTGGGATGACCGAATCGAAGCCCTGGCCGTTCGCGTCAAGCAACTGCCTCACTACAATCAGGTGGATTCGCCCCACGCCATCGCCGCCTTCGAGACCATGAAGGCCAAGCTGGAGGGGTTCGTCGATGGAGCTGGTCAGGTCTATCAGGACTATCCGCAGGCCAATCAGTCCTTCCCCGCGCGCTATGCCCGGGCGATTTCGCTTTATCGCCAGACCGAGCCCGAGGCGGCGCTCAAGGCCGTGGACGCCCTTATCGCCGATCAGCCGCGCGACCCGTATCTCTGGGAGCTCAAGGGCCAGATCCTGTTCGACTCCGGCCATACCAAAGAGGCCGCCGCGGCGCATGGCCGCTCGGTGGAGCTGGATCCGAACGCTCCTCTTCTTCTGGTGAACGACGCCCAGGCCCTGGTGGCCGTCGGAGATCCCACGTCCCTCGCTCAGGCAGAACTCGATCTGGGGCGCTCCCTCGCCGCTGAGCCGGATAACCTCCTCGCCTGGCGGTTGCTCTCCGAGGACTATGATGGTGAAAAGCGTCCAGGCATGGCGAGACTGGCCGCGGCGGAACAGAATTTCTATCTGGGTCAGCTTCTGGAGGCTCGGACCTTCGCCTTCAACGCCCGCAAACTGTTCGAGAAGGGAACGCCCGAGTGGCGACGCGCGACAGATATCATCCTCGCCTCCAAACCCACGCCGCAACAGCTTCAGGCCCTTGGCGGCGGCGGATAGCGGTCCCCGCCGTGGCCGCCGTCGTTCTGGCGCTCGCAAGCTGCCATAAAGCCGCGACGTCGGACGATGCCTTCGGAGCCAAGGTGCGGGCCTACCTCCTCGCCCACCCGGAGGTGCTGGTCGAGGTCAGTCAGAAGCTGCAGGCCAAGCAGGCCGCGGAGGACGACGCCGCGCAGAAAAAGGCGGCAGCCAGCCTGCCCGCCCTGCGCGCGGCCATCGAGCGCGACCCGCACGACTTCGTCGTCCATCCGGAAGGCGCGGTGACGGTGACCGAGTTCTACGACTATCGCTGCCCGCACTGCGAGAACGCCGCGCCCAAGGTGCTGGCCCTGATCCACGCGGATCCGCGCGTGCGGTTCGTGTTCAAGGAAATGCCCATTTTCGGCCCGACCTCGGACCACGCCGCCCAGGCCGCCCTGGCGGTGAAGGCGGCGGGGGGCGACGCGCTCGGCCTCTACCAGGCCTTCATGACCACCCGGCCCCTCACCGACGCGGCCATCGACCGCCTCGCCCTCGCCCACGGCGCCCCCGCCGCGGACCTCGCCCCCGACGGGCCCTTCGCCAAGTCCGTCCGGGCCCAACTCGCCCGCAACGCCGCCCTGTTCGACAAGCTGGATCTGGGCGGCACGCCCGCCTTCATCGTCGGCGACCGGATCATCCTCGGCGAAGACATGGACGCCGTCCGCGCCGCCGTGGCCCAGGCGGAGGCCGGACGGGCCTGACGCGAGAGCCGCGCGGCGCTCGCGCGAGGCGGCGCCTAGAGCTCCGAGGTGCGGTCGGAAGTCCCGTAGAAGATCTTCAGCGCCTGGTCCCGCGGCGTGTTCAGAGGAACGCAGGCGGGGGTGGTCACTCCCGCGGCCACCATGGGATGGAAATGAGGGTCCGGCGCGATCTGCAGGGGCTGCGCGATCTTCAGGGCTTGTCGCGTCCCGGAGACCATTCGGCCGTGCATGCTTTTGGCCTCCTGAAGAGTGAGAAGAAGTTCGGCCTGAAGGGTGGGGTTGTAAGGCGGATCGACTTCGAGAACCCGTAGCCGCGCCCACAAGGTGCGCTCCAGGATCTCGTTCTCGCGGAGGCTGTGGAAGAACATTTGCAACGTGCCGTATCTCGCCTGCTCGTCCGGCGACAGAAGGGCGATCCGCCCCGTGCTGGCGGCGGAGTCATAGGCCTGCAGGTCCAGAATGGGGGTCAGCGGACGGCCGATCCAGAGGGGCGATGGCAGCTTCGCGCCGGGCCGCCAGCCTAGAAGCAGGTTTTGAACCTGCGTGATGCGCGTGGTGACGCACGCGTCCGTCGACAGGGCGTGGCTGACCCAGTTCAGATTGGTCTGGGTGACCGCGCGCAGGGTCTCCCGCTCCTCCTGGGCGGTATGGCGTCGGTGCAGCCAGTCGACGCCCTGCTCCAGCGAGAGCGCGATCAGGATGCCGCATATGATGGTCCCGATTTCGACGAGGAATTCGCGCC
The DNA here is from genome assembly GCA_021808285.1 of Pseudomonadota bacterium. Taxonomy (GTDB): domain Bacteria; phylum Pseudomonadota; class Alphaproteobacteria; order Caulobacterales; family Caulobacteraceae; genus Acaudatibacter. The sequence continues at coordinate 17,036 of JAKBBV010000016.1, forward strand.
AGTTTCGCGCGGCTCTCGGCTTGTGAATGTCCATCGCGCCCTCTCCCGTCCCCACCAGAAGCCTCGGTTCGAAATCAAGGTCAAGTCGCGGGTCGAGACACCCGCGCGGGTCCCAGGGAGGACAGCGGCGGGCCGGGGCGCCCGGCGGGCGCGGCCGGGACCTTCATCTCGCGATTTGAAAATTCACAGCAGAGTCCGGGTATGAAAATTCATCAATAAATACAGGTGCATAATCCGTGTTTACGGCTTTACTTATGCCAATATAAGTTGCCAGAATGGCCGCGGAACTGGCCGCATATCTGGTCACAAATGACCGCGGCCCTGGTCTCAAATGGCCGCCGGTCTGGCCGCGCTTGGCCACATCCTGGCCGCGTGCCAGGCCGCATCTTGGCGGAACGTCGCAGAGGTGGGGGGATATCGGATCGAACATGTGCGTCGGGAGAGGGCCCTCCCCGGGACGGGGCGGGAGGCGCGAATTATCACCCGGAACATTGCAATTTGGCAAGGACTAGGAACTGGCTGTCGCGCAGCGATCCAAGGGATCATCGCGCCGCCCGCGGCGGCAGGGCGGCCGCCGCCGCGCGCCAGGAGGCGGCGATGGAGTCGAGGGTGAGGTCCGGCTGGTCGAGGAGGCGCAGCGCTTTCTGCCGCACAAAGTCCGTCTCGTCCGGGTCGGAGAGGTAGGGCGCGGGCGAGCGGCCGTCCACGCGGGCGAGGAGCAGGGCGGCGAGCAGGGGCGCGGCGCGCGCCTCCAGGTCGCTGAGAGGCTCCCAGTCCACCCCGGCGGCATAGGTCTGCCGGAAGGCGGCGAAGGCCTGCGCCATCTTGTCCTGATGCTCCCGCACCCAGAGCGCTTTGAGCAGAAGGTGGCTCAGGCAGAAGGCGAGGTCGAAGGCCGGATCGCCGAACACTGCGGTTTCGGAGTCGAGAAAGACCGGGCCACGCGCGCCGACGAGGATGTTCTTGGGGCTTACATCGCCGTGGACGAGCGCGATGGCGCGGCGCCCGAGGCCGGCCGCCAGGCCTTCCAGCGCCTCGCGCGCCTGGGGATGTTGCTGGGCTGGAAAGAGGAGAAAGGGCTCCACGCGCAGGTCATGAAAGTACGAGCGATCGACGAAACGCTCCGTGATGTCTGGCCGGCCGGCAGTAGCGGCGTGGAGCCTGGAAAGAGCCCGGCCGACGGCGGCGGCAAAGTTCACATCGACCCGACCGGCGGCCAGCTCTGACTTCCAGACCGGATGAGAGACCGGGTCCAGGTAGGCCATGACAAAGACGTGCGCGTCGGGGACCTCGAACACCACCTCCGGCGCCAGATCCCGGTCGATGTCTCGCGCGGCGCGCAGCCAGGCGACCTCATTGGAGACTCTGTCCGGCGAGGCGGTCCACAGCGCCTTGACCCGCATGCGAGGGATGGAGCGCTTGACCGCGAAGATGCGGCCATCGGCGAGTTCCAGGCGGAACACGTCCGAAGAGACCCCGCCGGCCAGGGGGGTGAGAGACCTCGTCTGGCCAGGGGCGATGAACCTCGCTGCGGTGAGGGCCGCGACGACGACCGCACTATCTCCCGCGTCGCTTTCGGCGCCGCGAGGCTCTGGACCGGTCTCAGGGGCGTTCAAAGCTCACTCGCCGACCACCACGATACGGAAGGTTCCCGGCTTCGGCTGAGGACGGCGCCCAGGGGCGGTGGCGGGCAGATAATCGGCGGCCGGCAGATAGACGCGTCCCGTTTTGGGGTCCACCGCGCCCGTCCGCGCGCCAAGGTGAGTGGCCACGGTCTCCGTGACCTTGCCCCGGTCCGGGCCCGAGGTCGGGATCACGATCATGTCGCCGCTGATGGCCGAGGGCACATAGGCGAGGTGTCGTCGGGCGTCGAAGATCACCGAGTCGGGGAACCCGCCGACCTTGTAGTCACCAAGGACTTTTCCGCTGGCGCCGTCCAGGACGATGGCGCGACCGCTGGCGCAGGCGCTAATGACGAGGCCCTCCGCTGCGGCGAGACCCGTGGGGCCCCGGCAATCCGGGAGGGACCAGGTGGCCGTGAGCGCGCCGGTCGCCATGTCCAGTCGCGCTACGGCGGCCTTCTCGGATTCGTTGACGAAGATGTGGCCCTTACCGTCGGTCGACGCGAACTCCAAAGGGGTATCGAGCTTGATTTCCTTGACCGATGCATGGGTCTTAGGATCGATCAGATCCACCACACCGCCATCACCGCAGACCACGACGAGGAGACCCGACCCCGGATCATAAACCGCGCCATCGGTATCAGGGGGTGTGGAGACCGAAGCCATGAGCTTGCCATCGTGCAGGCCGACGAACTTCACCGTCTGATCGCCGCTGTCGGTCAGGGCGACCTCCTCCGCACCGGGGATCCGCAGGGCCGCGTGCAGACGCTTGCCGGAGGCGAAGGGGGCCTCGACCTTGCCGCTATCGACGTCGACCACCATCACCGTCGTCTGGCGGGTGATATAGAGCCTGCGCTCCACGGGATCAAAACTGGCGTAGTCCCAGCCGCCATCCGGCCCGGGAATCTGGGCCACCACCTTGTGCGCGGCCGGAGCCGACTGGGCGGCTGCAGCCAGGGCCAGGAGAGAGACGGCGGCCGCAAGGGCGCCCGTGAAGCGATGACCCGGTTTCATTGTCGATTCCTTCCGTCTGACGGACAACCTCAGCACCCGGCGCAGTCTGGCGCAGCCCTGATTTGAAACGCTCGAACTAAGTCTACATAGGTCGGGTTGAAAGACAATCGGAAGCTTGCCATCGGATCGCGTTGGGCTTCCGATACAGCGAGGGCCTGCAGCGTTGCAGACACACCGGGCAGGCGACAACCGCGATAACGAGGAGGAGACTCTCAGATCATGACAGACCGCATCCAGGTGACGCTCGAAGGCGGCGTCGCCGATGTCCGCCTCACCCGCGCCGACAAGATGAACGCCCTGGACGAGGCCATGTTCGCCGCCTTGGTCGAGACCGGCGAGCGGCTCAAGGCGATGAAGGGCCTCAGGGCGGTGGTTCTCTCCGGCGAAGGGCGGGCCTTCTGCGCCGGACTGGACATGGGCAATTTCGGCCGCATGGCCTCCGGCGAGAGGAGAGCGTCAGGGCCGGGCCAGGAAGGGTCCGGCGCCGGGGGGCTTGGCGCCCGCACGCATGGCGATGCCAACAGCGCACAGCACGCCGTGCTCGTCTGGCGCCAGGTCCCCGTCCCGGTGATCGCGGCGGTTCACGGCGTTGCCTTTGGCGGCGGATTCCAACTCATGCTGGGGGCGGATATGCGCTTTGTCGCCCCCGATACCCGCCTCGCTGTTCTGGAGATCAAATGGGGCCTTGTCCCGGATATGGCCGGAACGCGCCTGATGCTGCGCCTTGCACGCGAGGACGTGATCAAGGACCTGACCTATACGGGGCGCATCTTCACCGGTGAGGAAGCCCTGTCTCTGGGCTTCGCCTCGCGGGTCTGCGCCGATCCTCGCGCCGAGGCCCTGACCGTCGCCCGGGAGATCGCCGGACGTAATCCGGACGCCATCCGCGCCGCCAAACGCTTGCTGAACGCCGCCGCCTCCGACAGCGACGCCGAGGGACTGTTGCGGGAATCCGTGGAGCAGACCGCGCTTATCGGCAGCCCCAACCAGGTCGAAGCCGTTCGCGCCAATCTGGAGCGCCGCGCCCCCGTCTTCGTCGACCCCTGACAGATCGTCGCGCGCTGGACCGATGAGGCCGTGTCTCAGTCGCGGGGGAGATAGAGCGTCACCTCGGTCCCCTCCCCCGGCTGCGAGGCGATCCTCGCCTGACCGCCGCTGCGGCGCACGAAGCCATAGACGGCGGCGAGACCGAGACCCGTGCCCCGTCCGGCCGATTTCGTGGTGAAGAAGGGCTCGAAGGCGCGGGCGGTCATCTCGGAGGTCATGCCGCATCCGGTGTCGGCAACGCTGAGAGCCAGATAGCGGCCAGGCTGAAGGGCCAGGGCGGCGGCGGCGTCCCCCAGAAGCGTCATGGCGGCGAGGGCGATGGCCATGCGCCCGCCCTCGGGCATGGCGTCGCGGGCATTGATCGAGAGGTTGAGCACCGCGTTCTCCACCTCGCTGGGGTCGGCCCAAACGGTCGAGCCCGCGTCCCCCAAGTGCAGATCAAGGGCGATGGAGGGGCCGAGGGTCTGAGCCAGGACGCCTCTCATGCCGGCGATGAGCTCCGCCAGGTCGAGCTTCACCGGGCTTAGAGTCTCGCGCCGCGCGAAGGCGAGCAGGCGCCGCGTCAAGCCCGAGGCGCGATCGGCAAAGTCCGCCGCAAGATCGAGAGGCCCGGCCACATCTTCCGGGGGTTCGGCCCCCAGGCGCGATCGGGCGAGATCAAGACCCCCGACGATCCCGCTGAGGAGATTGTTGAAATCATGCGCAAGTCCCCCGGCGAGATTTCCCAAAGCCTCCATCTTCTGAGCCTGGCCAAGAGCCTCGCGGGCGGCATCCCGTTCCGCGGTTCGCGCAGCGACCTTGTCTTCAAGGGTCGCATTCAGCTCACGCAGCGCCTCTTCGCTCTGACGCAGGGCCAGGGCGCTAGCCGCGATGCGCGCATGCAGCGTGCGGTACCGGTCGAGCTGGCTCGCCTGCGCCAGGGCGCCCTCCCGAACCGCACTGTTGGCCGCACAGATGAGACCAAAGAGGATGAGGAACACCATCAGGCTGGTGAATTGGGGGCCGGTGAGCGGCGCCTGAAGTCCCGGGTCGATGAAAATACCCACGCCCGCGACCGTTGACAGGGCGAGGGCGAAAAGGGCTTCGCCAAGCCCCAACAACAGGCCGGCGGCGAAAATACCAGGGACAAAGGGCGCGAAAGGCGTGCCGGCCATTCCAAGAAGCCAGCCCACAAGGGCGCTGACGACGACCATGATCGGCACGAGGCCGTAGCTTAGCAGGGGCGGCGGCCGGCGCCGCGCCAGGGCGGCGATCAGGCGCGAGGGCAGAGGGGCGTGCGCCGCGCCCGGCGCAGGCGACGCCTCCGGCGCCTCGGCGCCGTGTTCATGAAGGGGTGATACCGAGACCAAGGCGGCGGAAGCGAGCCTCCCAAAAACGGGCGAACCTAACCCCGGCCTCAGATCAGCGTGAGGCCTGGGGCCGCGACCAATTGACGCGCGCCGCGCCATCTCAGCGCGGCCGGATGAGGATCGCAGAATAGGCTTCGCGCACCAAAGCGAAAACATGGCCCGATCGATCTCGCAGCACCGCCTCAAGGGTCAGGATCGGTCCGGTCTCGCTGCGATCGCGACGAAGAGCGACCGGATTGGCTCTGACGCTGAGGGTCTCACGCCGAAATCCGACCGGCGCAACCACGAGGCCGAATGGCTCTCGCGTCGTCTCCAGCCTGCGGTTCATGTCGGGCGTCAGCCTGTCGGGCAGATACCAGTTGTCGGCGGTCGACAAGACATGGCCGCCGCAAGCGAGCCTGACCCGGCGATAGGCGACAGCCTCTCCCGGTCCCGCGCCCAGTAGGCGCCGAACCCTGCTGTCGGCGGGCGTCTCGACGGAATCGCGCAGGGCGACAACCCTGGGAGGGTCGGCCAACCGGTCGCGTGCGCACCAGCTCTGCAGAACCAGGGTCGCGGAGCCGCCCGAGATCAGATCGCGACGCAGGTCCCGGAACGCCGCCATCTCGCCGGCGCGGGCCGGCGCCCAGCCGGCGAGCGCGGTCGCCGCCGCGATCAGGACGCCGCCGATCTTGCGCAAGGCGCGGTTCAGGCGTGAACTGTCGAGAAAAGATAGACGGCCCGGAGGATCGCCATGAGTTTCGCCCCCTATGTCGGATCGCGGCGCGTGCATGACGCGGATTCCCATCTGATGGAGCTGGGCGATTGCCTGGACCCCTATTTTGAACGACGCCTTCTGCAGCGCTATCACGCTTTGCCCTCCTACCGACAAAAGCTCGGAGACGGGGCCTGGGCGCGACGGGCGCGGGAGAGGCAGGACGATCCGATCTTCAGGGCCGGCGACGCGGAGAACATCCTGCTGCGCAAGAACTACGAGGCCCTGGGCGCCTTCCGGCCCGGGGACCGACCGCGGACCCTCGACCTCCTGGGATTCGCCAGCCAGCTTGTCTTCACCACCTTCTGCCTCGGCAATTTCGGCCTCGACGAAAGCGGCGATGTCGAGCTCGCCTACGCCGCCGCCTCGGCCCACAACCGCATGATGACGGACTTCTGCGCCGTCGACCGTCGTCTTCTAGCCACCGCCTATGTGCCCCTGGCGGATTTCGATCGCGCCGCCGCCACGGCCAGAGAGGCGATCGGCCTGGGGGCCAAGGCCCTCTTGATCCCGTCCCGCTGCCCGCCAGGACACGCGCCCAGCCACACCGCGCTCGACCCGGTCTGGGCGATGGCGCAGGAGGCGGGCATCCCCATCCTCTTCCATGTGGGCGGCGAGGAGAAGCTGCCGACGGATTATTTCGAGAACGGGGCGCCGCGGGTGAAGGATTTCCATGGCGGGGAGGAGAACTTCACCTCGGTCAGCTTCATGGCCATCCCGCACTCGGTCATGCTGAGCCTTGCCGCCCTGATCCTCGACGGCGTCCTGGACCGCTTTCCGCGCCTGAAGTTCGGCGCCATCGAGCTCGGCGCCTCGTGGGTCCCGGGGTGGATGCGGTTCATGGACTCGGCCCACGCCGCCTTCTTCAAGAACGAGGAGCGCTTGCACCGGCTTTCGGCCAGGCCCAGCGAGATCGTCCGGCGCCAGGTCCGGGTGACGCCCTATCCGCATGAGGACGCCGCCTGGATCGCGCGCGAAGCCGGGGCGGAGGTGCCGTTGTTCTCGTCCGACTTCCCGCACGTCGAGGGCGGTCGGAACCCCCTGAAGCGCTTTGACGCCTCGCTCGAAGGCGCCCCCGCCCCGACCGTCACCCGCTTCTATAGCGAGAACTTCATCGACCTCATGGGCGAGGGCCTGGCTGAGGATCTGCGCCGGCCCGCCGCCTTGGCGGCCTGAACGGAGAGCTTCAACCTACTCGGCGGCCATGGCCGGGCGATCGGCCCGGCGCCCGCGCACCAAGCGGCCCGGCATGGCGCCCGTCGCCTCGCCATGTTCGAACGTCACCTGACCCGAAACGATCGTGGCGCGATAGCCCCTGGCCTTCTGGATCATGCGCCGTCCTTGCGCGGGCAGGTCGAACACCATTTCCGGTGCGCAGATCGACAGCGCGTCATAGTCGATCAGGTTCACATCCGCCTTCATGCCGGGCCTCAGGAGGCCGCGATCCTTGAAGCCGTAGAGGCGCGCGGTGTCGCGCGTCTGCATGGAGACGACCTTTTCCAGCGGCAAGGTGGGTCCGCGGCGGCGATCGCGCGTCCAGTAGCTCAGCATATAGGTGGGGAAGCTGGCGTCGCAGATCACGCCGCAATGGGCGCCGCCGTCGGACAGGCTGAGCACGGTGGCGTCGTGGCCCATCATCTCCAGGATGTGGTCGAAATTGAACTTCGCGTAGTTGAGGAGCGGCAGATAGATATAGCCGCGCCCGTCCTTCTCCATCAGCATGTCATAGACGATGGCGTCCGGGGACTTGCCCGTGCGACGCGCCTCCGCCGCCACGCTCGCCTCGGCCGGAGGCTCGTAGTCGAGCACGCCGTCCTTCTCCAGACGGAACATGCGATCGTAGCCGCTCATCAGGATCATCCCCAGTCCCGGCATGGGCGGCGGGGTCTCGGCCAGGATCGCGGCGCGGACCTGCGGGTCCTTCAGGCGCATCAGGCGCTCGGCGAAGGGAAGATCGGCGATGGCCATATAGCTTGGCCGGGTCATGAAGGGGTGCACCGTGCTTTGCCAGCCCAGGACCAGGCCCGTGGGGCGGCAGGCGATCTGGGCGACGATGGGCGCGCCCTGGGCCCTCGCCTCGCTGGTCAGGCGCAGCATCTCGCGCCAGCTCTCCTGGGCCAGGGGATCCTGGAGCGGCGACTGCAGCAGGGCGTAGGTCACGGGACGACCTGTGCGCAGGGCGAGCGCCTTCATCCAGGCGAACTCGTCGAGCGCCGGGGTCAGGTCCGAAGCCATCTCGAACACGCCATGGCCCGCCTCGGCCATCGCCTCGCCGATGCCCAGAAGCTCGTCCGCGCCGGCGAAGGTCCCCGGGACCGGCTCGCCGTCCTTGGCCCGGTGCAGCTGGGTGCGGGAGGTGGAGAAACCCACCGCCCCGGCGTCCAGAGCCTCGCGCACGATCGCGGCCATGGCGGAAATGTCCTCCGGCGTCGCCACCTCGTTTCGCGCGCCGCGCTCGCCCATGACATAGGCGCGGATCGAACCGTGCGGCGCCTGCGCCGCCACATCGAGCACACGCGGCATGCGGTCGATCACGTCGAGATATTCAGGGAAGCTCTCCCAGCCCCAGCGGATGCCCTCGGCCAGGGCGGAGCCGGGGATATCCTCGACCCCCTCCATCAGGCTGATCAGCCAGTCGTGCCGGTCGGGCCGCGCCGGGGCGAAGCCGACGCCGCAATTGCCCATGACCAGGGTGGTCACCCCGTGCCAGCAGGAGGGCGAGAGCTGGGGATCCCAGGTCACCTGGCCGTCATAATGGGTGTGGATGTCGACCCAGCCGGGGGTGACGATGTGTCCGGAAGCGTCGATCTCGCGCCTTCCCTGGCCGGAGACTTGGCCCACCTCGACAATGCGGTCGCCGGAGATAGCCAGATCCGCCTGGCGGGCCTCTCCCCCCGTTCCATCCACCACCTGACCGCCGCGAATGACAAGATCGTGCATGGCGTCCGTCTCCCTTGAGAAGGCAGGCCGCGAATGATTCCGGGCCGCGCTTGCAGCCCAGTCTACGGCCTTTGGTCGCAGTGCAGACCCGGTTGACGCCCGCGTCAAGCGTCACGTGAGGTCAAGGACCCGGTTTTCTTCTCCCCTCCGGCGTGCTGTAGCGGGCGCCTGATGACCGAAGACGCCCAACAGATCATCGCCCGGGGCCCGCGCGCCGAGGCCGAGGCCGCCGCCGCCGCGATCGAGCGAGACCCCGCTCTGGAGAGCCTGACCTTTTCGATCATCGAGGAGGACGAGGCCCGGGCCGTCTGGCGCATCGACGCCTATCCCACCTCGACGGAGGAGGCCGACGCCCTCATCGCCTTCCTCCGGGCGCGGCCCGGCTTGAGCGTAGGGATCGAAAGGCTCGCCGATGCGGACTGGCTGGCCCTGGCGCTGTCGGGCCTACCCCCCGTGCGCGCCGGACGGTTCTTCGTCTTCGGCGCCCATGACCGGGGCCGGGCGCCCTCGCACACGATCAATCTGAGGATCGAGGCCGGCGCCGCCTTCGGCACGGGCCATCATGGGACCACGGTGGGATGTCTGCTCGCCCTGGACGCCCTTCTCAAGGCGCGCCGCTTCCGCCGCGTGCTCGATGTCGGGACCGGCACGGGCGTGCTGGCCCTGGCGGCGGCGCGCACCGGGGCCCATCGCGCCGTCGGCACGGACATCGATCCGGTCTCGGTGCGCATCGCGAGGGAGAACGGCCTCATCAACCGCGTGCGCCGCCCGCATTGCGCCTTCGTGCGCGCCGACGGCTTGGGGGCCCCGGTGGTGCGCGAAGGGGGGCCTTACGACCTCGTCATGGCCAACATCCTCGCCCCGCCCCTGGTGCGCCTGGCCCCGGCCATCCGCCGCGCCACCCGGCCGGGCGGCGTTATCGTGCTCTCCGGCCTGCTGCGCGGTCAGGCCCGGCGGGTCCTCGCCGCCTATCGCTCGCAGGGCTGTGTGCTGGTTCGCCGCCTGAACCGCGACGCCTGGGCCACCCTGGTGCTCAAGCGGCCGGGGTGAAGCGGCGCGAGCCGCCGGCGCTGTCACTGTCTTACGGGACGCCGCGCCGGGGCCTATGCTCCACACGCCATGGCCGCCCCGCTCCTCCATCCCGACCGCCTGTTCCCGGCCGATCCGGGGGTTCGCGCCCTGGCCCGGGAGCTGTTCGCTCAGGTGGAGGCCCTGCCGATCCTCAGCCCGCACGGCCATTGCGATCCGGCCTGGTTCGCCGCCGACGCGCCGTTTCCCGACCCGGCCAGCCTGATCGTCACCCCGGACCACTATGTGCTGCGCCTTCTTGTCAGCCAGGGGGTGAGCCTGGAGTCCCTGGGCGTCGCCCCGCGCGACGGCGGGCCCTTCGAGACCGATCCGCGCGCCATCTGGAGACGGTTCGCGGAGGGCTACCGCCTGTTCGCCGGCACGCCCTCGCGGCTGTGGCTGGACTTCGTCTTCGCCGAGGTCTTCGGCCTCCAGGAGCCGCTCGGCCCGGCCACCGCCGACGCCCATTACGACGCCATCTCCGAGGCCCTGATGCGGCCGGAGTTCCGTCCCCGCGCGCTTTATGAGCGGTTCGGGGTCGAGGCCCTGGCGACCACGGAGGGCGCGCTCGATCCGCTGGATCACCACCGGGCGGTCGCCGCCAGCGGCTGGGGCGGGCGCATCGTCCCCACCTTCCGCCCCGACGGCGCGCTCGACCCGGACCAGGAGGATTTCCGGGATCAGCTGGCCGGGCTCTGCGAGGCGACCGGCGAGGACGCCCTTTCCTGGCCCGGCTATCTGGCGGCCCTGCGGGCGCGGCGCGCGCACTTCATCGCCCACGGCGCCAGGGCGAGCGATCACGGTCCGCCCAGCGCGGCGAGCCTGGACCTCTCCGAGCCTCAGGCCGAGGCCCTGTTCGCCAGGGTGGCGCGGGGAGCGCCGGAGAGCGGGGACGCGGAGGCGTTCCGCGCCCACATGCTCGTGCGCATGGCGGAGATGAGCGTGGAGGATGGCCTGGTCATGCAGCTCCACGCCGGGGCGCTGCGCAATCACGATCCGGCCACCCTGGCGAGGTTCGGCCGCGACAAGGGCGCCGACATGCCTCAGGCTGTGGATTTCGTGCGCGGCCTTGCGCCCCTCCTCCACCGCTTCGGCCACGCCGAGGGCTTCACCCTCATCGCCTTCACCCTGGATGAGACCACCTATAGCCGCGAGCTGGCGCCCCTGGCGGGGTTCTATCCGGCGCTGAAGCTCGGAGCGCCCTGGTGGTTCCACGACAGTCCGCAGGGCATGCGGCGGTTCCGCGAACAGGCCACGGAGACGGCCGGCTTTTTCAACACTGTCGGCTTCACCGACGACACCCGCGCCTTCCTCTCGATCCCCGCCCGCCACGATCTGGCGCGACGCATGGACTGCGCCTTTCTGGCCCGCCTCGCCGCCGAGCATCGGCTGAGGCGTGAGGAGGCGGCGGACATCGCCCGGGCGCTCGCCTATGACCTCGCCAAGGCGGCCTATCGCCTGTGAGGCCCCTCCCCCTCAACGCCGCGCGCCTCTCAGACCTCCCGGCCGGAATCGCGCGGCCCGCCTATGACCGCGCGGCGCTGCGGACCGGCGTCGTGCACCTGGGTCCCGGAGCCTTCTTCCGCGCCCATCAGGCCCCGGTATTCGACGCCCTGGCGGCGGACGGGGAGAGGCGCTTTGGCGTCCTGGCGGCGGCGCTTGTCTCTCCGCACCGGGCTGCGGCTCTTCAGGCCCAGGACGGGCTCTATGTGCTTGAGGTGCGCGAGGGCGAGGCGCGGAGGCGGCGGGCGGTCGGCGCCGTGCGGGGCGCCCTGGCGGCGGCGGCGGCGCAGGATCAGCTCCTGGCGGCCCTCGCCGCGCCCACGACCCATCTGGTGACCCTCACGATCACCGAGGCGGGCTATGGCGCCGGCCCCGGAACGGGCGGATCGGCCGCAGCCGCCCTGCTCGCCGAGGCCCTCGCCCTGCGGCGGGACCGGGGCCTCGCCCCTTTCACGGCCCTGTCCTGCGACAATCTCGACGACAACGGCGCTCGCCTGCGGAGCCTGGTCCTCGCCGCCGCGCGCGATCGCCCCGACCTTGCCGACTGGATCGCGTGGCGCGGGGCCTTTCCCTCCAGCATGGTCGACCGGATCGCCCCCGCCGCCGACGCAGAGGACCGTGCGTGTCTGGCGGCCGAGACAGGCGTCAGCGACGCCGCATTGACGCTCACCGAGCCGTTCTGGCGCTGGGTGATCGAGGATCGCTTCGCCGGCGCCCGCCCCGACCTGGAGCGCGCCGGGGTGACCCTCACCCGCGACGTGCGCCCCTTCGCCCGGGCCAAGCTGCGCCTCCTCAACGCCGCCCATTCGGCCCTCGCCTATCTGGGCCTGCTTCAAGGCGACACCTTCGTCCACGAGGCCATCGCCAGACCTGGGCTCGCGGCCCTGGTGGAGCGGCTGTGGGACGAGGCCGCCGCGACCCTGGCCCCGCCGCCGGAGCTGGACCTGGCGCGATATCGCGCGGACCTCATGCGGCGCTTCGCCAACGCCGCCCTGGCCCACCGGCTCGACCAGGTCGCCTCCGACGGGTCGCAGAAGCTGCCGCCGCGCCTGATCGCGCCCCTGGCCGAGCGCGAGGGCCGCCCCTCCCCCGCCCTCGCCCTGGCCGTGGCCGCCTGGCTCAAGGCGGCGGGCGCTGCGGACCGCCGGTTCACGGATGCGAAGGACGAGCATCTGAAAGCGTGGGCCCGGGACGGGGGCGAGGCCCCCGAGCGGCTGGCCCGGGCCGAGCGTGACGGCCTGCTCCCGGTTCTGCCGCCCCTGGGGCGGCGCCACGTGGCCGAGGCCCTCGCCCGCCTCGACAGCGCCGGGCCAGAGGCGGCGCTGGCCGCCGCGATCGCGGAGGGCTGAAGCCCCTATTTCTCCAGCTTGGCGGTCAGAACGTCCAGGTGCTTGACGAGACCGTCGGCGCCGCCGGACTTCACCGGCCCGGCGAAGTCGGCGCGGCGGGTGGTCAGCTGGCTCACCCCGTTGAAATAGATGTCGATGATCCGCCAGCCCTCGTCCGTCTGGTGAACGCGGTAGAGCAGAGTCACCGGCGCGCTCTTGGGCGAGGTCAGGAGGCAGGGCACGATCTTGTCGAGGCCCCGCGTCTGGACCGCGCTCAGGTGGAAGGTCTGGCCGGAATAACCGTCGAAATTGCTGGCGTAGTTGGCCACGGTGAAGCGGGTGAAGGCGGACGTCACCGCCGCGCGCTGAGCCTCGGTGAAGCTGGTCCAGGAGGGCCCCACGGCGAAGCGGGTCATGGTCGCGAGGTCGAAATCCTGCGCGATCGCCGGCGCCAGGATCTTGGCCCGACCTTGGGTCCCCGCTGCGGCGCCGGCCCTCATGGCGGCCAGGAGGGCGGTGTCGAACGCCTCGACCCGGGCCGCGGCGGGGTCGGACTGGGCGAGCGCCGGAGCGGCGGCGACTAGGACGCCGCAGGCGAGCAGGGCGGAGGCGAAAAGCGAGAGCGAACGGTTCATCTGTCTCACCTTGGGGGCCCGGCGGCCGCGCGTCGAGAGGCGGCCCGGCGATTGTGCTGGACCCCTACTTAGCCGATCATGTGGCATGATCGAACATCGCCCCCAGATTCCCACGCGCGACGGCGCCTGCGAGACCTTCATCTGCCATCCCGAGCGGGGCGGTCCCTTTCCCATCGTGATCTTCTATATGGACGCTCCGGCGATCCGCGAGGAGCTGCGCGACATGGCCCGGCGCATCGCCGCCAGCGGCTATTATGTCATGCTGCCCAACCTCTATTACCGTTCCGGGGTGCTGGAGCTGCCGTCCATGACCGGACCCGACGCCGAGGCGGTGCGGGCGCGCATGTTCGAGCTGATGGGATCGCTGAGCATTCCCCTGGTGATGAGCGACACCGAAGGCCTCCTCGCCCACGCCGCCGCCGATGGCGCCGCGGCGCCCGGATCGGTGGGGACGGTGGGCTATTGCATGAGCGGTCAATATGCGGCGAACGCCGCGACCCATTTCCCGGATCGCGTGACCGCCGCCGCCTCCTTCTACGGGGTGAGCCTGGTCACCGACCGACCCGACAGCCCGCACCTGGCCGGGGACAAGACCAAGGCCGAGCTGTATTTCGGTTGCGCCGAGACCGACCGCTGGGCGCCGCCGGAGATGGTCGCCGCCCTGCAGGCGTCGATGTCCGCCTCGCCCGCCCGCGCCGAGGTCGAAATCTATCCGGGCGCGGATCATGGCTTCGCCTTCCCCCAGCGCGCCGTCTACAATCCCCGCGCCGCCGACCGTCACTGGGAGCGGCTGCTGGCCCTGTTCGCGCGCAACCTCTGAGGGCGTGGGCGCCGTCCATCGGCGACACCGCATCTGGATTTGGCCCAACGCGTCATCGACCGGGTTAAGATGATGGGCCACTTCAAAATCCATCTTCAAAGTCCCATGCTACTGAAACTATGAAGTTTATTCCCTTTTTGACGCCTGGGGATGTGGCCAAGGCGGCAACATTCCCGGTCACATTTGGTAAGGTGGCGGGTCACAAAGGGTAACCTTCTGGTCACGTCCTGGGCGCGTATTGGCAACATCTTGGGCCACATCCTGGTCGCCTTCGGGATCGCCCTTGAGGTCGGCGAACGGATCGAAACCGCAGACGGATCGAAGCCACAGTCCGTCTCGTCACGAACGCCGTCGAGCCCCGCGCGCGAGACCGGGCCCTTGGGGACGTGCAGGCGGGGCCTGGGCGGCGCTAAAAAAGACTTTTGGGCAGAGGCTTAAGCCGATCGTATAGGCCGCCCTCTTGTCTCGCCAAAATCGCAAAGCCGATTTCCTCCCGCCCTGTTTGCGTACAGGCGAAGAAACGTCCCAACTTTCCCTGTCTCATTCTCGGGAGGCCCTCCATCGCCGCCGCGCCGGGTCAATTGAGTATTGTGTCCGCGGAACTCCATGTCCGCGGAACTCCATGGCGGGGCTCCCGGTCGCAAAGATGACGGAAGCCCAAAGTGTGGACGAGGTTTTGCATTTTGTCAATTCTTGGGGATGGCGGCAGGAGTCGCCCTGGTTCCAAGCCTCCTCGATGAACGCCCGGACGACGGCTTCGTCGGGGGTGACGTGGCATTCCAAGGTCAAGTTCCGCCTTTCGATGACATCCGCCGCACAACCTCTGAGTTCCGGAGGCTGCAGGGGCCCAATGCCCAATTCCCGCCGTCCTATGCCTTACGGGAGCATCCCCCGAGGCTCACCCCTCGCGACAATCGATCCGCCGCGAAGAGCGCCGATGCGCCTCCGTTAGCATCGCCCTCAGGGCCCGGCCCCCGCCGGGAACGCGGATCAGGTGAATAGGGTTGGGCATCAGGCAATAGGCCCAGACCTCCACTCCCGCCGAGGCGCACCCCTCTGACGCCGCTCGCCGCGCTGCGTCACATGATGGGCAAGCCCCTCGACCACGATTCTCGCCAGCCGCGCCATGAGGGCCAGACTGGGCTCGCCGCCGCGCCGCGCCAATTGAGTCTTGTGTCAGCGGAACTGACGGCCGCGCCTTGTGTAATTACAATTCCATAATTATATAAAGCCGTGACCAGCGTTCGATTTGAGTGGGACGAGGCCAAGAACCTCTCAAATCAGCGCAAGCATGAAGGTGTGAGCTTCGAGGAAGCCCGTCAGGTATTTCAGGATCCGCTGCACCTCTCGGTGCAGGACCGCATCGAGGGCGGCGAGCAACGGTGGCAAACCGTTGGGGCGGTCCAGGGCTTCGTGATCCTCGTGGTGGCGCACACCGTCACGGAGAAAGACGCCGACGGCCGGACGGTTGAGATCATCCGCATCATTTCAGCGCGACGGGCCACGCCGCGAGAAAGGCGACGCTATGAAAACGAAGACGGTTAGTCACACCCCGGAATCGCAGGCGCCTTTGACCGACGCGCAGCGCGAGCGCTTGGCCGAACTGGCGGCGATGCCTGACGAGACGATCGACACCAGCGACATCCCCGAACTGTCCGACGAGGCGTGGGCGGCCGGTACGCGGGGGCGCTTCTACCGGCCCGTGAAGCAGCAAATCACCGCGCGCGTGGACGCCGACGTGCTGGATTGGCTGAAGTCAGAGGGGAAGGGCTACCAGGGCCGCCTGAACGCCATTCTGCGGCGGGAAATGCTGGCTTCGCTGAAGCAGGCGCGGCGGGCGTAGGGGTCGCCCCGCCGGTGGAGAAATACTTCACCTCGATCCCGGCAGGATTTGTGAACGCGTTGAGAGACTGAATGCTCTCCAACTCCGGCGTGGTGACAGCCCGGAACAGAGTGGTGGTATCGGCTACCCCCTCTGCAGCAAGTCCGCCCCCCTCCGCCGCAGCGGAGGCCTCGGCGCTGGCGCCGGCTCCGAGCGCTTCGATCTCCGCGGCGACGGCGAGGTCGGCGAGAGGGTCCTCGGGTCCGCCGAGGGCGGCCTCGGTGACGGCCGGCAGAATGAACGGGGCTATGCTGGGGCCGCCCAGCCAGTTGAGCAGGTTGCCGAACACGGCGGGCCAGCAGATCAGCCCCGTGGGATCGGCGAGGTCGATGGGATCCCCATCGGCATAGGGATAGAGGTTGCCCTGGGCGGCGCCGGTCTCGCCTAGGGGATCGCGAGTGAGAAAGCGGCCGGTGATCGGGTCATAGGGCCGGTGACGGGTGAGGTAGAGGCCGCTGTCGGGGTCCTGGAAGGTTCCGGAATAGGCGAAATCGGTGACCGGCGGGGCGGACTGCAGCGGCGCGCCATAGGGGTCATAGTCATAGGCCGGGGCCGAACTCGCAGAGAAGGCGCGGCGCACCGAGCCCGTGCGATCCAGGGCATAGTACAGCGAGGCCGGCGCGGCGCCGGGGACTCGAGCCGCCCCGCCGCCTTCAGCTTGAACTCCCGGCTGAAACGTCGTCGCTCCACCTTGGACATCCGTTCTCCTCGTCGAAGAACTGTTCCTGTTTTCCCTGTATCACCCGAGGGGTTCACTTCGGTCGTCGAAGTCGCCCCGCCCCACCTTGAGCCCCCCGCCCCCGGGGGGTAATCACTCACCATGCGCCAGACCTTCGACGACACCGTGGAGCGCGACTTCGGGCCGCGCCACGCCCCGCTCATCCGCCAGGCCATGACGGCCCAGGGCCTCGACGGGTTCATCGTCCCGCACGAGGACGAGCACCAGAACGAGTACCTGCCCGAGGCCAATGACCGGCTCGCCTGGGCCACGGGCTTTTCCGGCTCGGCCGGGGCGGCGGTGATCCTGCGCGAGGAGGCGGCGATCTTCGTCGACGGTCGCTACGCCATTCAGGTGCGCGACCAGGTGGACCCGAATGTCTATGAGATCCGCGACCTGATCGAGGGCGGTCCCCCCGCCTATCTGCGCGAGAAGAGCCGGGCCGGCTGGACCATCGGTTATGACCCGCGCCTGCACAGCCCCGAGGCCCTGGCGCGCCTGGACGAGGCGGTGCGCGGCGCCGGCGCCAAGCTCGCCCCGGTGAGCCCCAATCCCCTGGACGAAGCCTGGGGCCGGGCCCGGCCGCCCCAGCCCAAGGCGCCGGTGGTTCCCCACCCGCTCGCCTATGCCGGCGAGGACTCCGCCGCCAAGCGCGCGCGCCTGGGCCGCGATCTGGCCTCGGCGGGGGCGGAGGTGGCGGTGCTCACCGCGCCGGCCTCCATCGCCTGGCTGTTCAATATCCGTGGCGGAGATGTGCGCCGCACGCCCCTGCCGCTGGGCCAGTCCCTGCTGCGCGCCGACGGAACCGCGACCCTGTTCCTCGATCCGGACAAGGTGACGGCGGACCTGCCGGCCTGGCTGGGCAACGAGGTGGCCCTGGCGAGCCCCGACGACCTCGCGCCGGCCCTGGCCGCGCTCAAGGGCGTCAAGGTGCTGGCCGACCCCGCCCTGACCTCGGCCTGGTATGTCGAGACCCTGGAGCGGGCCGGCGCGTCGGTCATCCGCGGCGCCGATCCCACCACCCTGCCCCGGGCCTGCAAGAACGCCGTGGAGATCGAGGGCTCGCGCCGCGCCCATGCCCGCGACGGAGCGGCGCTGAGCCGGTTCCTGCACTGGCTGGCCACCGAGGGTCAGGTCAACCCGCCGGACGAGCTTGAGGCGGTGACCCGGCTGGAGGCGTTCCGCGACGCCACCGGCGCGCTCAAGGACCTCTCCTTCGACACCATCGCCGGGGCCATGGGCAATGGCGCCATCTGCCACTATCGGCCCACCCGCCGGCTGAACACCCGCGCGCAGCCGGGGTCCCTGCTGCTGGTGGATTCGGGGGGGCAGTATCTGGACGGCACCACCGATGTGACCCGCACCGTGGCCATCGGCGAGCCGAGCCGCGAGATGTGCGAGCGCTTCACCCTGGTGCTCAAGGGGCATCTGGCGCTCAGCCGGGTGCGCTTTCCCGCCGGGACCACCGGATCGGCCCTGGACGCCCTGGCGCGCTTGCCCCTGTGGTCGGCGGGGCTGGACTATGACCACGGCACCGGCCACGGGGTCGGCTCCTATCTGGGCGTGCACGAGGGCCCGCACCGGATCGCCAAGATCCCCAATCTGGTTCCGCTCCAGCCCGGCATGATCGTCTCCAACGAGCCGGGCTTCTACAAGGCGGGCGAATACGGCATCCGCATCGAGAACCTGCAGTTCGTCACGGAGCCGGCCCCGATCCCGGGCGGCGAGCGGCCGATGATGGGCTTCGAGGCCCTGACCCTGGCGCCCATCGACCGGCGCCTGATCGTGGCGGACATGCTGAGCCCGGAGGAGCGCGAACAGCTCGACGCCTATCACGCCCGGGTCCTGGAGGTGGTCGGCCCTCAGGTGGAGCCCTCAGTTCAGGCCTGGCTGGAAGAGGTCTGCGCGCCGATCGCCTGAGGGGCGGGATCAGAGTTTGTCCGGGGCCCAGACGAATCCCTGGCCCTTGGCCTCTATGTGGCCCACGCCCGGAAACGGGAAGTGCGGAGCGAACACCCATTCGTGCGTGGCGGCCATGCGCAGCAGCACCGCGCGGCGAGAGGCGCGGCCGGCGGCGCGGTCCTGATCATAGGAGATATCCCAGTCCGGACGGGCCAGGGAGACGATGGCGCTGTGGGCGGAATCGCCGATATCCATGAGCCGCGCCTTGCCCGAGGCGATCTCATAGCCGGTATGGCCGGGCGTATGGCCATAGAGCGCCACCGCGCGCACACCCGGGACCACCTCGACGCCCGGCTCGAAGGGCCGCACCTGGGGCCCGATCAGGGCCACGAGCGCCTTGGCTCGGGCCTGGCCGCGCATGAAGGCCCATTCCCGGTTCGACATGTGGATCACGGCATGAGGGAAGGCGAGAGCGCCGTCTCCCGTGGCCAGGCCGCCCACATGGTCGAAATGGCTGTGGGTGATGAAGATGTCGGTGACCTGATCCGGCTTGACCCCCGCCAGGGCTAGGCTGGCGACGAGCTGGCCGTTCACGGTCGGGCCAAGACCCGTATCGAACAGCATGACGCGCCCGTCTCCCCGGACCAGGAGGGCGTCGACGCCCAGAGCGATCCTGTCCGTGGGCGCCCCCGCCGCCGCCAGCACCTGCGCCACCGCCGCCGGCCCGACGCCGACCCCGAACACCGCGCCGTCATTGGGCACGACATTCTGCAGATCGCGCAGGGCGGTGAGGCGCAGGCGGCCAAGCCGGAAGCTCTCCGCCGCCGGCGGGGTGGGGGCCGGCGCCGCCTGGGCCTGAACGAAGGCCGCTCCCAGCAGCATGAGGCCCGCGAGCAGTGGCGAAAGGGACCGGGTCATGGGCGCGTCCTCGAAAATGACGGGGGAGAAGGGGCCAAGGCGCAAGTTTTGCGCTCTCAGGCGCCCTCCGTCGAGACCTCAGACCTGGCCCCGTGGTGGAGATTGCCATTCCGCCCATTGGGCGCATAATCCGTTGCGAGGGACGTGCGAGAACGGAGAAGCCCCATGCTGAAGGCTTCGCTGGCCGCTTTGGCCGCCATCGCCCTTTTGAGCGGCCCGGCGCCGGCTCAGGATCGGTCAGACAACCCGGACAGGACGCCCTACAAGGTCGTGCTGCAGGATGGCAACTTTGAAATCCGGGACTATCCCGCCCGTCATCTGGCCGAGATCACTGTGGTCGGCGATGACAGGATCGCCGCCTATCGCGGGTTCCGCGTGTTCGCCGAACCGACCCTGCCGCCCGGCACGCCCGACGAACTGGCCAGCCTGACGACCCCGGTCATGGAGACCCCGACCAAGGGGGAGCAGTTCGGGACCTATTCGCTGTTCCAGGTGCTGAGCGCCCGGGTCTGGGATGTGAGCTTCGCCCCGCCGCCGGGCTGGAAGCCGGGAAGCCTGGGCTATCAGAAGACCCCGCCGGTGCGCTGGGTCGACGCGCCGCCGCAACAGATCGCGGTGATGGACTATGACGGACGCGGAGGGGTGTGGGACGGTGGGCTCAACTGGCGCCAGGTCTCCTATGACCTGCTGACCGAGATCGCCCGTCACGGCTATACGCCACAGGGCACGATCACCATCGCCCAGTACAACGCGCCCCAGACCGAGGCGGTGTTCCGCCACTATGCGGTGATGATCGCGGTCAAGAGGTCGAGCGGGGACACACCCGCCCCGACCTATTCCCCCGCCGGCCCCGCGCCCTGATCTGCGGGTTCAGCCGCCGTCGCGCCGGTTCGCGAGATCCACTGCGCCTCGGAGATCACCTCGATCCCCAGTTCGGCCGCCTGTTTCAGCTTGGAGCCGGCGCCGGGCCCCGCCACCACCAGATCGGTCTTGCGCGACACCGAGCCGGCCACCTTGGCGCCCAGAGCCTCGGCCTGAGCCTTGGCTTCATCCCGGGTCAGGGTCTCCAGCGAGCCGGTGAAGACCACGGTCTTGCCGGACAGGGCGGAATCGGAGCGGGGCGGCGCCACGGGCAGGATGACGAGTTCCGCCTCCAGGTCCGCAATCAGCCCAAGATTGTGCGGCTCCCGGAAATAGGCCGCCGCGGCGGAAATGACCGCCTCGCCGATCTGGTCCAGGGCGTCGAGCTCGGCCACCGCCTCGGCGTCACCCGCGGCGACCCTGTTCATGGCCTCGCGGAACGCCGCGCCCTCCCCATAGCCGCGCGCCAGGGTCAGGGCCGTGCTCTCGCCCACATGGCGGATGCCCAGAGCGAAGATGAAGCGGTCCAGGGCGATGCGGCGGCGGGCCTCGATGGCGGCGACCAGATTGGCGACCGAGGTTTCTCCATAACCCTCGCGCCCGCGCAGGGCCTCCAGGACTTCCGGTTTCCGCGCCAGGCGGAAGATGTCGGCGGGCGCCTGGATCAGGCCCTCCTCGAAGAAGGCGCGGAGCTGCTTTTCGCCCAGGCCCTCGATGTCGAAGGCCCGGCGGGAGACGAAATGGCGCAGATGCTCCACGCGCTGGAAGGGACAGGCGAACTCGCCGGTGCATCGGCGCACCACAGTCTCCGCTCCCGAGCCGGTGGTCTCCCGCGCCAGCGGGGTGGCCAGATCGCACGGGCAGGTCTGGGGAAAGGCGAAAGGGACGGCGTCCGCCGGGCGCGCGTCGATCACCACCTCGACGATCTGCGGGATGACATCGCCGGCCCGCTGCAGCACCACCGTATCGCCCACCCGGATATCCTTGCGCGCGATCTCGTCGGCATTGTGCAGAGTGGCGCGCTCGACCACCACCCCGCCCACGGTGACGGGCGTCAGGCGGGCCACGGGGGTGACCGCGCCGGTCCTCCCCACCTGGAGTTCGATGCCCTCCAGCACAGTCCGGGCGCGTTCGGCCGGAAACTTGCGGGCCACAGCCCAACGCGGCGAGCGCGAGACGAATCCCAGGCGCTGCTGCCAGTCGAGCCGGTCCACCTTGTAAACCACGCCGTCGATATCGAACGGCAGGCCTGGACGCTCGGCCTCAAGCGCGGCATAGGCGGCCAGAAGCCCCTGGGCGCCCTCGATCCTTCGGGCCTGCGGCGTCACCGGCAGCCCCCACTGGCGATAACGCTCCAGGGCTTCGGCCTGGGTCGCGGCGAAGGCGGCGCTCAGCTCGCCCCAGGCATAGGCGAAGAAGCGCAGGGGCCGCTGGGCGGTGACCGAGGGATCGATCTGGCGCAGTGAGCCCGAGGCGGCATTGCGCGGATTGGCGTAGGTCTTCTGGCCCGCCGCCTCCGCCGCCGCATTGAGCGCCCGGAACTCGGCGTGCCCCAGATAGACCTCGCCGCGCACCTCGATCAGCTCCGGCCAACCCGACCCCGCGAGACGGTGCGGAATCTCGCTCACCGTCATCAGATTGGCAGTGACGTCCTCGCCCACGCGGCCGTCCCCACGCGTGGCCCCGCGCACGAGGACCCCGTCGCGATAGAGAAGAGAGGCGGAGAGCCCGTCGATCTTCGGTTCGGCGGTGTAGGCCACCACCTCGTCCCCCAGGCGCAGGAACCGCCGCACGCGGGCGTCAAACTCCACCGCCTCGTCATCGGAGAAGGCGTTGTCCAGGGACAGCATGGGCGCGCCATGGGTCACGGGAGCGAAGGCCTCCGCCCGGCGGGCGCCGACCTTGCGCGAGGGCGAGTCCTCGCGCGCCAGGTGTGGAAAGCGGGCCTCGATCTGGCCGTTGCGCCGCTTGGCGGCATCGTAGTCGCCATCGGAGATCTCTGGCGTCTCGTCCTGAAAATAGAGCCGGTCCCAGCGGGCGAGATTTTCGGCCAGGGCGGCGAGCTCCGCGCGGGCCTCCTCCTCGGTCAGGTCCGGGACCGGGATCGGCTCAGCCATCGATCAAAGCCCGGGCCGCGGCGCGGGCCGCCTCAGTGATCTCGGCCCCAGACAGCATGCGCGCGATCTCCTCTTCCCGATCCTCGGGGGCGAGGCGCTCGACCTCGGTCGTCGCCACGCCGCCGGCCGTCCGCCGACGCACGCGCCAGTGGCCCCCCGCCCGGGCCGCCACCTGCGGACTGTGGGTCACGACCAGCACCTGGCCCTGGGCCGCCAACCGCCTGAGCCGAAGACCCACCGCGTCCGCCACGGCGCCTCCCACGCCCTGGTCGACCTCGTCGAAGATCATCAGCGGCTGGCGGGTCCCGCCCCTCGTGGCGAGACAGACCTTCAAGGCCAGGGCCAGGCGAGCCAGTTCTCCGCCCGAGGCGATGGCGCCCAGGGGCCCGAAGGGGGCGCCCGGGACTGTGGCGATCTGGAACTCCACGCGATCCAGGCCGGCCGATCCTCCGCGCTCCGGCTCCAGCGGCTCGACGGCGATGCGGAACCGCGCCTTATCCAGCTTCAACGGCCCAAGCTCGGACTGAACCTCGGCGGCCAGATCCGCCGCCGCCTTCCCCCGCGCGACGGACAGAGCGCGGGCGGCCGCCAGCCAGGCCTCGCGCGCGACCGTGGCCCGAACCTGGTCCTCGCGCGCGGCATCGCCCACCGCCTCCATGGCGAGCCGCCGGGCGGCGAGCTGGGCGCGGACGCCGGCCAGGCCATCCACATCCACCTGATGCCGACGGGCGGCGGCGCGCAGGGCGAAGAGGCGGCTCTCGGCCCGCTCCAGGGCGTCGGGTTCGAAATCGAGGGCGCGAGCGGCCGCATCGATCTCCGCGCGCGCGTCCGCCGCCTCCGCCAGGGCCCGGTCCAGGGCCTGGCGCGCGCCGTCCGCGCGCTTGCGAACTTCGTCATCGGGACCGGCGCCGGCGGCAGCCAGCCTCTGGTCCACCCGCTCCAGCGCCCGGAAGGCCTGGCCGAGGCGGCTCTCGAGGCGGTCGCCCTCGAACTGATCCCGCGCCGAAGCGATATCGGCCAGAGCCTTTTCGGCGGCGCCCATGATCGCCCGCGTCTCGGCCAGGCGCGCCGCCTCCCCCTCCACCGGCGCCAGACGGTCGAGTTCGCCCAGGGCCGCATCCAGCGCCTCGGCCTGTGCGGTCTCCTCCCGCGCGCGGTCCTCGGACGCCTCCGCCGCCCTGTGTGCGGCGCGCCAGTCGGCCCAGGCCAAAGCGCAGGCCTCCGCCAGCGGGCCGCAGCCCCCGGCGCGGTCGAGCATGGCGAGATGGGTGCGGGGATCCAGCAGGCCCACAGTCTCGTGCTGGCCGTGGACTTCCACAAGATGCGCGCCCAGCTCACGAAGCAGGGCCACGCCGACGGGCTCGTCATTGACGAAAGCCCGGGAGCGGCCATCGGCGCCGACGACACGCCTCAAGGTGACCTCCTCCCCGGGCTGGGCGGCGACCCCGCGCTCCTCCAGAATCGACCAGACAGGAGAGTCGGGGTCCGGCGCGAAGATGGCCGCGGCCGAGGCCTGTGCGGCGCCGGGACGCACCAGCGCCGCCTCACTGCGCGCGCCGACGGCCAGACCCAGAGCGTCCAGGAGGATCGATTTGCCGGCGCCCGTCTCCCCCGTCAGCGCCGTCAGGCCGGGACCAGGCGCCAGCTGCAAGGTCTCGATCAGGACGACGTCGCGAATGGCGAGGCCGGTGAGCATGGCTCAGTATGGCCGCGATCTTCGCCGTCTCAAAGGCCGAGCACGCCGTGCAGCAGGTCGTGTTTCTTGGCCTTGGCGGCGGCCTTCTTCGCGGCCGCGCCGGCGGGCGGAACAGCCGGCGAAACGGCTGAGGCGGCGCCCGCCTCCGCCAACTCCTCCACCGGCGGCGGCGCAATTTCCGCGCCGACCTTTCCGCGACTGAGCAAGGGGATACGCGGCAGGCTTGTGGTGCCCGGCGTCAGGGAGGGCCGCAGACCGCGCGAGGTCATGAGGTCATAGGCCTCCTTGTACCAATAGGAGCCGGGATAGTTGTAACCCAGCACCGCGGCGTTGCGCTTGGCGTCGTCGAGAAGACCCAGGGTCAGATCGGCCTCGACGAGACGCTCCAGGGCTTCGGGGGCGTGGGTGGTGGTCTGGTACTTGTCGACCACGGTCTGAAAACGGCCCAGCGCGGATATCGGCTCGCCATTGCGCAGATAGAAGCGACCGATGGTCATCTCCTTGCCGGCCAGCTGGTCCTCCACCATGTCCAGCTTCAGCTTGGCGTCCACGGCGTAGGCGCTCTGAGGGTAGAGACGCAGGATGTCGCGCAAAGCGACCTCCGCCTGCTGGGCGGTGGCCTGGTCGCGGTTCACGTCGACGATCTGCTCGAAGTAGCAGACCGCCCGCAGGTAGAAGGCGTAGGGCGTGGCCACATTTCCGGGATAGAGGGCGATGAACTGGTTGGCGTCCGAGATCGCCTCGGCATAGTCGTCCAGTTCATAGTGGGCATAGGCGGTCATCAGCATCGAGCGACGCGCCCACTCCGAATAGGGGTGCTGACGTTCGACCTCGTGGAAATAGTTCACCGCATCCTTCCACTGATGCATGTCGAGATTGTGCGCCCCGGTGGAATAGAGCAGCTCTACCGGACGCTCCTGGAAGGCGACCGTCGGCGATTTCTTCTTGAACAGGGCACAGCCCCCGAGGGCGAGAAGCGCCGTCAGGCCCAGCGCCAGAGGCATGGAGGGACGCAGGTGAGACCGCAAGCCGTGGAGTTCCTTTCGAAGTCCGCCGCCATCCCGCCCGGACAGGCAGGCTCTACACCAGCCAGGGCGGTCCGCCAATCGGCCAAAGGCGCAGGATCCGTCGGTCCAGCGGGCCGATTTCAGTGGGCGGCGCGCCGCTCCGAAAGCTCGACCTCACGCCAGGCCGCCGGTCTGGCCAACAGGGCTCGGACCAGGGCGTTGTTGAGAGCGTGGCCGCTATAGCGGCCCTCGTAGCGTCCCAGGATGGGATGTCCGAGCAGAGCCAGGTCGCCGAGCGCATCGAGCATCTTATGGCGCACGAAATCATCGGGCCGGGCCAGAGCCTCGGGGTTGAGCACCCGGTCCCCGTCGACGACGATGGTGTTGTCGAGGTCGCCGCCGCGGGCGAGACCCATCTTCCTCAGCATCTCCACCTCGTGCAGGAAGCCGAAGGTGCGGGCGGCGGCCAGTTCGACGCGGAAACCGGCCTCGGTGATGGCCAGATCAAGGGATTGGCGGCCGATGGCGGCGCTGGGGAAGGCGATCTCGAACGCGATCTCGAGACCGTCGGCCGGGCCAAGGCTCGCGCGCTTGTCGCCCTCCTCCACCACGACCTCCTCCAGGACCTGAATGTAACGGCGTGGCGCGGACTGGGCGCGATGACCGGCGGCGTCCAGGGCCGCGACCACGGGCGCGCAGGAGCCATCCATGATCGGAATCTCGGGCCCGTCGACGCGCACGATCACATTGTCGAGGCCGAGGCTCGCCAGAGCGGCCATGAGGTGCTCAACGGTGGAGACCGTGGTCCCCGCCGCGTTTCCGATCACGGTGCCGAGCCGGGTTTCGCACACCGCCTCGGCCGCAGCGGGAACCCGCGCGACGCCGCCCGCCAGATCGGTGCGGACGAAGACGACGCCATGATCGGGCGGAGCAGGTTCGACCACCACCTGCGCGGCGACGCCGCTATGGACGCCAACCCCCCGGAAGCGGGCCGGCGAAGCCAAGCTGTGCTGGACGGCGGGATCCTTCACGAGATCCTCTTGAAAGAGCGCGCGTCGGAGACGATTCCACCGCCTGCGTCCCGAGACCTTTAAGGCGCGTCAGAAACCCTGACCAGACCCCTCTTTACCAGACGCGCCCAGGCCAGACGCGCCCTGAGGACGCACCCTGAGGACGCGCCTCGACCGGACTCCCCGCGGCGGGCGCAAAGGGCCGCCCCGCGGCGAGGATCAATTGGCGAGACGCCGCAGGAACGAGGGGATCTCCAGGTCCGAATATTGCGGATCCTCCTGCTCTTCCACGGCCTCCGCCGGGAGGGCGCCCCCGGTCGGCCGCGCCGGCAGGGCGCGGGAGGGCTCGGTGCGGGGACGACCGCCGAACATGCGCAGGAACCCGCCCTTGGCCTTGCGCTCCTCCGCATAGGGATTGGCCGCGAAGATCGGGGCCTCAGCCTCCGCGGCGAGGTCCGGCGCGCCGGGGGCCGGGGCATTCGCGGCCGGGACGTCGAACAGCAGGGCGGGTTGCGGCGCCTCGTCGGCCGCCATGGCTGCGACCGGCTCCGGCTCGATCGCCGGCGCGGGTGTCACGAGGTCCAGCGGCGGCTCGATCTCCTCGGCACGCGGGGGCGCAGGCGGCGCCGCCTCAGCACGGGCCTGGACTGCGCGGCCCTGTTCATAAGTCTCGATCGCCGCGATCGAGGCGCCGTCCATTCCCGTCGCCACCACGGAGACTCTCACCAGGCCCTCAAGCGCCGGGTCGAAGGCGGCGCCGAAGATGATGTTGGCCTCGGAGTCCACCTGGCTGGAAATGGCGTTGGCGGCTTCGTCGACCTCAAGCAGGGTCATGTCGAGGCCGCCGGTGATGTTCACCAGAACCGCCTTGGCGCCCTTCAGCGTGACCTCGTCGAGCAGCGGGTTCTGAATGGCGTTCTCCGCCGCCATAAGGGCGCGCCCTTCGCCCGCGGCCTCGCCGGTGCCCATCATCGCCTTGCCCATCTCGGTCATCACGGTGCGGACATCGGCGAAGTCGAGATTGATCAGGCCCGGCAGCACCATGAGATCGGTGATCGAGCGAACACCCGAGTGAAGCACCTGGTCGGCCATGGCGAAGGCCTCGGTGAAGGTCGTGCGCTCATTGGCGACGCGGAACAGGTTCTGGTTGGGAATGACGATCAGCGTGTCGACATAACGCTGCAGCTCCGAGATCCCCGCATCGGCCAGGCGCATGCGATGGCGGCCCTCGAAGTGGAAGGGCTTGGTGACCACGCCCACGGTGAGAATGCCCCGCTCCCGCGCGCACTTGGCGATGATCGGCCCGGCGCCGGTGCCGGTGCCCCCGCCCATGCCGGCGGTGATGAAGACCATGTGCGCGCCGTCGAGATGCTCGCCGATCTCGATCGCCGACTCCTCGGCCGCCGACATGCCGACCTCGGGATGGGCGCCGGCGCCGAGGCCCTGGGTGACATTGGCTCCGAGCTGGATGCGCCGGTCGGTCTTGGAGAAGGCCAGTTGTTGCGCGTCCGTATTGGCGACCACGAACTCCACGCCCTGGAGCCCGGACTCGATCATGTTGTTCACGGCATTGCCGCCGGCGCCGCCGACGCCGAACACCACGATGCGCGGCTTGAGTTCTTTCGTGACGGGAGCGAATGCCTTGAATGACATGGACTTTACCGTGACCTCCGCGGGCTCCGATTCCTACGCGCGATCGCTTCGCCGGTTTGGCCCTTTTTCGCCGGGTGAAGCGATAGGAGGCTCAAGACGCTTAATCGACCGTTAACCGCATAAAGCGAGTCGCGGCGGCGTCGAGCCCTTGGCGGACCGCGTTGTGTCGAAAATTCAAGGACTCAGGCCGCGCCAGGGCCCTGGCGAGGGCCGAATCGGGCGTGGACTCTATTCACAGGTTCTCGCGCAGCCAGGCCGTGGCCCGGGCGACGATCCCCGCGTCCGGATCGATCGCCGCGCCGGGACGGCCTTCCCCCATCTTGCGGGGATTGGCCTCGCGCGGGCCAAAGGCGGCCCGCTGCAGCACACCCGCCGCCGCGCAGAAGGCCGGGCCGGCGGCGTTGTCGGCGAGCCGCGGCATGCGTCGCGGGCGCCCCAGGCGGACAGGTCGGTCAAAGACCCGCACGGCGACCTCACGCACGCCCGCCAGCTGGCTGGCGCCGCCGACCAGAACCAGGCCGGCGCCCGGATCGACCAGGGCGCCCGAGGCGCGCAGGCGGTCGCGCACCAACTCCAGGGTCTCCTCAACCCTGGGCGCGATGATGCCCTTGAGAATGGAGCGCTGAACCTGAACGGGACCGGCGCCCGGGTCGTCGCCGCGCGGCGGCGCCTCGATCTCCTCGCGGTCTTCGCTGGCCGAGGCGATGGCGGAGCCGTAGAGCGTCTTGATGCGCTCGGCCCCGGTGGTCGAGGTCGAGAGGCCGCGGGCCAGATCCTGGGTCACATGAGCGCCGCCCACCGGGATGGTATCGACATGAACCAGGGCGCCGCCTGTGAACACCGCCACGGAGGTCGAGCCGCCGCCCATATCGATACAGATCGAGCCCAGTTCACGCTCGTCCTCCTCAAGAGAGGCCAAGGCGGATACATAAGGCGAGGCGACCACGCCCTCGAACTGCAGGTGCGAACGCTCGACGCAGTGAGCCAGGGTCTCGCACGTGCCCTCGTTCATCGACACCACAAGCATGTCGAGCCCCAGGGTGCGCGCCGACATGCCCGTCGGGTCCTGCACGTGTCGCGCGCCATCCAGCGTCCAGGCGATGGGGCGCAGATGGATCGGCTGGCGCCGCGACAGGCGCAGGCTCTGAAGGGCCTGAGCCACCGCTCGGGCCTGATCGGCCTCGCTCACCGCGCGTCCTCCCAGCGGTATGCGCGCACTCGCCCTGTGACTGGCGATCTGACCCAGCGAAGTCGAGACGATCACGCCGGAAACGTCGATGCCCGCGGCGGCCTCGGCCCGCTCCACCGCCTGACCGATCGCCTGGGCCGCTTCGTCCATGTCGACGATCCCGCCGCCGCGAACCCCGCGCGACTGGACATAGCCCACTCCGGCGGCGTTGAGGGTGCAGTCAGACTTTCGCACGCCGTCCGCGCGCATGATGAAGCAGGCGACCTTGCTGGCTCCGAGATCCACAGCGGCCAGAACCGGGGCGCGGCCGAGCGGCAGCTTCAGACCCTCGCGCCCCTCGCGTCTGCGGGTCTGGGTCGCAGCGGTCCGCCAGTCCATCTCGATCTGCACCATGCTCAGACGCCCCCCTTGGTCTTGGTTTGCGCCGTCGGCGGCGCCGCTCGCGGCCGGACGAGAACCATCTCAGGATCGCGAAGATCGATCCGCGCCAATCCCAGTCCCAGAATGTTCGCCCGGGCTTGAAGTCGCGCGAGGCGATCGAGCCCCTCCGCCTCCGCATCATCGCCCGGCAGCAGCACCTCGCCGCCGTCCTTGAGGTCCAGCGTCCACCTCCGGTCGTCGACGCGCACCAGAGCCGCCACATGCGCGAGGATCGCCGGTCTCTGCCCCAGGGCCGCGATCAGAGCCGGCGCGGCCAGGTTCGCGCCACCGCCCACGATCAGGGGCAGGCCGCCGAACCGGGAGGGGTCCACCTCCGTCACCGGGGCCCCATTGGAAGCCACGACGACCTCCTTGCCGGCGAATTGCCAGACCGCCATCAACGGGCGCTGGACGACATCGATCCGCACGGCGTCCGGCCACAAGCGCAGCACACGCGCGTGCTCGACCCAACCGACCTGCTCGACCCGCGTCCGCACGGCGGCGAGATCGAGGCCGGACAAGGATTGCCCCGCCTTGATTTCCGCCGCGGCGAGAATCTCCGGCCGGGCGGCGGCGGTCGCGCCCGAGAGCTTCACCTCGGCGACCTGCCCCCCGAAGTCTGGAAGTCGGCCTTGGAACAGCGCCGGCGCCTGACCGGCCACGGCGCGGACGGCGTCCAGGATGCGTGAGGTCGCGAGCAGCGTGGAGCGTCCTCGTCCTCCGGTGGCGAGGCCCGCCGCCAGAACGAGGCTGGCGCAGAGCAGGGCGACGATCACCATCGCCTTAGGGGGCAGGCGCAGTCCGCGAACCGCCTGGAGCTTGGTCAGCGGCGGAGGCCTTCGCCCCTTCTGAGGCGAACGAACGGACGTGGCGCGGGATCGCGATCCCGCACGCCCCGCCTCAAGCGTCGCCGTGGACATTCGCCGCCTCCGCGATCCAGAGCACCAGTCGATCGAAGTCCATGCCCAGATAGGCCGCCTGCTCGGGCGCGAGCGAGGTCGGCGTCATGCCGGGCTGGGTGTTCACCTCCAGAAGGACCAGAAGGTCGTTAACGGGGTCATAACGGAAGTCGCTCCGGGTCAGTCCCCGGCATCCCAGGGCCTGGTGCGCGCGCAGGGCCTGGGCCTTGGCGCGGGCCGCCGCGGGTTCGGAGATCCGCGCCGGCAAAATGTGCGAGGACCCGCCGTCGCTGTATTTGGCGTCGTAGTCGTAGAAGCCCGTGCGGGCCTCGATCTCGGTCACCGCCAGGGCGCGGTCGCCCAGCACCGCCACCGACAGCTCCAGCCCCGCCACATAGGGCTCGACCAGAACCTCCTCGCCATAGGCCCAGGCGTCGGACAGGAGCTCGGCCGGCGGGGCGTTCGCGCCCTCGAAGACGCGGAACACGCCCACGGACGACCCTTCGGAATTCGGCTTGACCACATAGGGAGGCGCCATGACATGGGCGCGACCGGCCTCGCGGCGGTCGAAGAGCCCGCCCCCCGGAACCCGTACGCCCGCCGCCGCCATCACCGCCTTGGCCCGGGTCTTGTCCATGGCCAGCGCAGAGGCCAGCACACCGGAATGGGTATAGGCCAGTCCGAGCGTCTCAAGGAGACCTTGTACACAGCCATCTTCACCCCAGCGCCCGTGCAGGACGTTGAAGCAGAGGTCGGGCCGCAACCGGTCGAGAACCTGGGCGAGGTCGCGGCCGGCGTCCACGGGCGTGACGCGGGCTCCGAGACGCTCAAGCGCCCCCACGCAGGCGGCGCCGGAGGTGAGGCTGACCTCCCGCTCAGCCGAGAGGCCCCCCATCAGGACGGCGATGTGACGGCCTTCGAGCCCAGACGGCAAGCTCGCCCCCTGCGGAGAACATTGAATCTCCGTGATTCTCAACTGAATCGGGGGCGGCTGTTAAGGAAAAAGGCGTGATCCGGCCGCGGATTTTTTCCATCAGCGCTTCAGGGCCGCCCGAGACGTCGAATCTCCCAGTCGAGGGCGACGCCCAGCTTCTCCGCCACGTCCGCGCGGATCGCCTCGCCGAGGCCTTCAAGGTCCGCCGCGGCGGCCTCCTCCGCGTTGATGAGGAAATTGGCGTGCAGGGGCGACACCTGCGCCCCGCCCCAGGCGCGGCCACGCCACCCGGCCTCATCGACGCACTTCCAGGCCGACCCGCCGGGCGGGTTCTTGAAGGTCGAGCCTCCGGTCTTCTCGCGAATGGGCTGGGTCGCCTCGCGACGGCGGGTGATGGCGTCGATCCGGTCGGAGATCGCCTCGGGAGCGTCCGGAAAGCCCTGGAACACCGCCCCGGTCCAGATGAGGCCCTCCGGCAGGCGGGCATGCCGGTAAGAGAAGTCGAGCTCCGCCGGAGTGAAGACACGTTTGTCGCCGCCGCGATCCACACCCCAAGCGACCGACAGGACCTGAGACGTCTCGGCCTCGTAGCACCCGGCGTTCATGACCAGGGCCCCGCCCACCGTTCCCGGCACCCCGGCATAGAACTCGAGGCCGCCGATTCCGGCCCTGGCGGCGGCCCGGGCGAGCTGAGCGTCGAGGGCGCCGGCCCCGGCGATCACCTGGGAGGCATCCCGCTCCACGGCGATCTCGCCAAACCCCCGGCCCGCCAGCCGCACAGTCAGGCCCTCAATGCCGCCGTCGCGCACGATCACATTGGAGGCCGCGCCAAGAACCGTCGCCGGAATGTCGCGAGGGAGCGCCCGCAAGAGGTCCGCCAGATCGTCTTCATCGGCCGGAAGGAAAAGCGCCTCGGCCGGACCGCCGACGCGGAACCAGGTCTGAGCCTTGAGCGGCGCATCGAAGACAAGACGCCCCCGGACCGCCGGCAGAGCCTCGCGCCAGCTCACGCCGCCGCCTTCCCCCTGGCGATGAGTCCCTGCGGCAGGGCATGGGCCCAGCCGGTGATATCCCCGGCGCCCAGGAAGATGACCATATCGCCCGGCGCGGCCTCGTCGGCCATGATCGCGGGAAGATCCTCCGCTCGAGCGAGCGCATGAACCTCCCGATGACCATGCCGGCGCAGGCCGTCGACGAGCGCGTCCCTATCGAAGCCGGCGATGGGCGCCTCGCCGGCGGCATAGACGTCCGCCACCCAGACAGCATCGGCGTCATTGAAGGCGCGGCAGAAATCGGGGAAGAGATCGCGCAGTCGGCTGTAACGGTGCGGCTGGACCACGGCCAGGATGCGTCCCGTGGTCATGCGGCGCGCGGCGGCCAGCACGCTGGCGATCTCCACCGGGTGGTGCCCGTAATCATCGATCACGCGAACTCCGCCCACGACTCCGGTGGTGGTGAAGCGGCGCCGGACCCCGCCGAACTCAGCCAGACCCCGCTGAATGGCCCTGAACGGAACGCCGAGCTCTCGCGCCACGGCGATGGCCGCCAGGGCATTGAGCACATTGTGCTGTCCGGCCATGGGCAGGCTGACCGGGCCCAGGGCCTCCGGCTCACCCTCCCCGTCCACCGCGATCACCTCGAACCTGGCCCCGTCCGGGCCCATGGAGATCTCCGCCGCGCGAAGGTGGGCCTGGGGGTGGGTGCCATAGGTGATGAGGCGCCGGTTCTCGATCTCGGCCGCCATCTCCTGGACCACCGGGTGATCGGCGCAGAGCACGGCGAACCCATAGAAGGGAATACTGACGACGAAATCGCGAAAGGCGCGCTTGAGAGTGTCGAAGTCGCCATGGTGATCGAGGTGCTCGGGGTCGATATTGGTGACGACAGCCACCGTGGCGCGAAGGCGCAGAAAGGTGCCATCGCTTTCATCGGCCTCGACAACTGTCCACTCGCCCGAACCCACCTTGGCGTTGGCGCCATAGGCGTTGATGACCCCGCCATTGATCACCGTCGGGTCCAGCTCTCCGGCGTCGAGGACCGCGGCCACCATGGAGGTGGTGGTGGTCTTGCCGTGGGTCCCGGCCACAGCGACGGAAAAGCCCAGGCGCATGAGTTCGCCGAGCATCTCGGCCCGCCGGACCAGCGGGATGCGGGCCGCCCGCGCCGCCAGGATCTCGGGATTGTCGGCCTTGATGGCGCTGGAATAGACCACGGCCGAGGCGCCGGCCACATGGGCGGCCAGATGGCCGATGCCGATCTCCGCGCCGAGAGCTCTCAACCGTTCGGTATTGGCGCTTTCGCGCGCATCAGAACCCTGAACCCTGTAGCCCTGCCGCAGCAGGATCTCGGCGATCCCGCTCATGCCGATGCCGCCGATGCCCACAAAGTGGATCGGACCGAGTTCGAAGGGCATGGGGCGCGTGGTCATCGACGCGGGAACCTACTCCGCTTCGCCGCGGATGCCAGTCCCTTGTCCCTGCTTGCGTCTCCGGGCCCGTGTCGCCTCAGCCGGCGTCCGGCTTGGGGTCCAGATCGGAGGCGTCGTGGCGTTCGGGGACCTGTTCAGAGGCGTCGCCAAAGACGCGATTGACCTTCCGCCCGCGCTGAACCGCCGGCCGCGCCGCGATCCGGTCGGCCCAGGCGTTGACGTTCGCGTAGTCGCTCACGGCCAGGAACTCCCCGGCGCCATAGAGCAGGCCCTTGGCGAGGCCGCCGTACCAGGGCCAGACGGCCATGTCCGCGATGGTATAGTCGTCGCCCGCGAGATAGGGGACCTCGGCCAGGCGCCGTTCGAGAACGTCGAGCTGGCGCTTCACTTCCATGGCGAAGCGGTCGATGGCGTATTCGATCTTGGTCGGCGCATAGGCGTAGAAGTGGCCGAAGCCGCCGCCGAGATAGGGCGCGCTGCCCATCTGCCAGAACAGCCAGCTCAGACATTCGGCCCGGGCCGCGGGGTCGGTGGGCAGGAAGGCGCCGAACTTTTCCGCCAGGTGGACGAGGATGGCCCCCGACTCGAAGATGCGGACGGGCCTGGGTCCGCTGCGGTCGAGCAGGGCCGGTATCTTCGAGTTCGGATTGATGGCGACGAAGCCGCTGCCGAACTGGTCGCCCTGTCCGATATTGATAAGCCAGGCGTCGTATTCAGCGCCGGTATGGCCAAGCGCCAGCAGCTCTTCAAACATCACCGTGACCTTGACCCCGTTTGGCGTGGCCAGCGAGTAGAGCTGAAAGGGATGCTTTCCGACCGGCAGGTCCTTGTCGTGCGTCGGTCCGGCGATCGGCCTGTTGATATTGGCGAAGCGGCCGCCGTTCTCCTTGTTCCAGGTCCACACCTTGGGCGGGACATATTCGGCGGCGGGGGCTTCGCTCATGGGCCGGCTCCTGAGGTTCGATGGGGCGCGCGGTCGGGGCGCGCGGTGGGGCTTTCGGTCGGCTTTCTCACTTGGGGTCTTGGATGTCGTTTGACCAGGGGGCCGGAAGGCGCCGCTTGCGCCTCTGGCCGCCGACCTCTAGTTACGCGACACATCCCACAGCCCCTTTTTTGACGCCCGAGGTCCGCCATGCGCCATGACCTGCCGGCCGGAGCCACCGGCCTGCTCGCCCTCGCCGATGGAACGGTGTTCGCCGGCCGCGGGACCGGGCGCGTGGGCGAGGCGGTGGGCGAGGTGTGCTTCAACACCGCCATGACTGGCTATCAGGAGATCCTGACCGACCCGTCCTATATGGACCAGATCGTCACTTTCACCTTTCCTCACATCGGCAATGTGGGCGCCAATGAGGAAGACCTGGAGCAACTCGACCTCGATCCGGCGACCAGGGCGCGGGGCGCGGTGTTCCGCGAGGCCCCCACCCCGCCAGCCAACTGGCGCGCCGATCAGAGCCTGGAGACCTGGCTCGACCGGATGGGCGTGATCGGGCTGTCGGGCATCGATACGCGCGCCCTGACCCGGCGCATCCGCGAGAGCGGCATGCCGCACGGCGTCATCGCCCACGATCCCCGGGGCCGGTTCGACGTCGACGCGCTGATCGCCCGGGCGACATCCTGGGCCGGGCTGGAGGGCGCCGACCTCGCCTCGGCCGCCACCTCCCTGCAGAGCCGCGAGTGGCGCGAGGGCGGCTGGAGCTGGGAGGGCGGCTACGAGACCGGCGCCAAGGACGGCCCCCTGATCGTGGCCCTCGATTTTGGTGTGAAGCGCAACATTCTGCGCGCCCTGGTCTCGGCCGGAGCTCGCGTCGTCGTCGCGCCGGCGCGGACATCAGCGGCGGAGATTCTGTCGCGCCAGCCGGCGGGCGTGGCGCTCACGAACGGCCCCGGCGACCCGGCGGCCACTGCCCGGTGGGCGGCGCCGGAGATTCGCGCCCTGGTGGAGAGCGGTCTTCCGATCCTGGGCATCTGTCTGGGGCACCAGCTCCTGGCGCTCAGCCTCGGCGCCGAGACAGCCAAGATGGAGCAGGGCCACCATGGCGCCAACCACCCCGTGCGCGACTTGAC